>NZ_JAUOPP010000033.1:0-45528 GCF_030547765.1 Colwellia sp. 6_MG-2023
GGCACTGCTCCGTTAAAGTCTGGCAGTGGCGTAAAAGTATAAGTGCCGTCTCCATTTAATAACAAGGTGCCTTTATCAGCAATCGTCACCGGTGTACCAACTGCATGATCGGTCTCATCGATGCCATCACCGTCACTATCAACACTAAAGCTTGTCACTTTCAACCCAGCTTCAGGGCTTGAGGCATTGGTTAGTACACTACCTGAAGCAACTTCATCTTCCGCTATCTCAACATACTCATTATCATCAATAAGATCTGACTCAGGTGTCACCACAATTGTTAATGTTGATTCATTAGTATCGCCCGCTCCATCTTCTACAATATAGGTAACAACGGGAACATCTCCATTATAATCAGGTAACGGTGTAAAGGTATAATCACCATTACCATCCAATAATAACGTGCCTTTATCTACTATCGTGACAGGTACACCAACAGGATAATTAGTTTCATCTACACCGTCACCGTCACTATCAACACTAAAGCTTGTCACTTTCAACCCAGCTTCAGAGCTTGAGGCATTGGTTAGTACACTACCTGAAGCAACTTCATCTTCCGCTATCTCGACTTGCTCATTATCATCAGTTAAATCAGATACTGGTGGTTCAGGTTCAGGTTCAGGCTCTGGTTCAGGCTCTGGTTCTGGTTCAGGCTCTGGTTCTGGTTCAGGCTCTGGTTCTGGTTCAGGCTCTGGCTCAGGTTCGGCTACTGGTGGTTCTGGCTCAGCTACTGGTGGCTCTGGTTCTGGCTCTGGTTCAGCTACTGGTGGTTCGGGGTCAACAACCGGAACTTGTTCATTAATAGTATCTGCTTCAAAATTTGCAGGTAAAGGAGCCGCGTTATCTTGTTCTGCAGTATCGTAACCCGCTTGTGCTAAAGTTTCATCACCCGTTCGATTCAAAGTTATAAAATCGGTTCCCTCGTTAGCAACTTCACCTGCAGCCGTCTCAGGAAGATCAACGTCATCTCCAGAGGCAATTAACTCTTGAATTGCCTCTATCTCATTCTGCAGGTTATCTATATCTGTAATTTCGACAGCGTTAAGCTCACTCTCTGTAGTAACGGTATCAACAATCTCTTCCTTGACTAATTCTCCTTCAGAATTAGAAACTCTCTGTTGACTACCATCAGCAAAAGTTAATATAAGTTCACTGCCATTTGCTAAGTTAACTGTCGTGCCTGATTGAATAATATCGCCAACTTGTAATATAGTATTTTCAGCCAAATCAATACTTACTTCACCAATAACATCGGTTACTTCGGCATTTGCTGGGTTAGTATAATTTTCCATAGACAACCTTCCTATTAATTTGGTTTACCATATCTTAAAAAGCATTTAACAAAACTTAATGAATGATTAGCAATAAAATACTATAAATTAAGCTTAACTAATATTATTTAAATAAAGTCTGTACTAGCTATCTTTTATCGGTTAATTACTCCATAAAGTCAATGGCGTAATTAAGAATAATTAAGGTTATTTGCTATAACTTTGATCTACATTTGGCTTTTAAGATTATGCGTTCAGAAGTAGGCAATATGAGGTGCTTTTACTAGTTTAACAATGAACAATATATAACAAATAAACAAATAGCGATGCCGAGCGACATCGCCAATTAATAACAAAAATTACTATTTATTTTTAAAGCGACGAGCTGTTAATCCCGCTAACGCTAATGCAAAAATAGCAAGTGTTGATGGTTCTGGAACCGATGTAGTCACAGATTTAAAAACATAGTTTATATTAGCCCCTGCAATTGCACGATCACCAATATAAGCTGAGAATGCACCATCAACATTATAGAAATCATTAGGCTCAACATAAGACTCATCTTTTGATACTACTCCAACGTTAACTCCATTGACTGTACCTCCATAAATATCATACCAAGCCTCATGGTTAACGGTATATTCGGAAATATCTAAAAAATCAAATAAGTCATAGATCGCAATATCATTAGTACTTATAGCATATTCTTGATCACCAGTAAGAGCACCAAAAGTATGTGTTGCAGCCTCAATACCATTAAAGTTAGCAATCTCAGTATTAGCACCGTTTACGATTTCCACATCTGTAGGTAGTTTATATTCAATTTCTGAAGGAACTAAGTCGTATGAGCCTACATACTCCCATTGCACTCCTGCATCATCAGCATATAAATCACCTACAATTAACCCTGCATTCGCTTTTCCTGCAACACAAAGAGTAAATAAACAAACCAAAACAACATTTATAATTTTAAAACTCATACTACTTTCCTTAAACCCTACAGAGGGTCAGTAATTAAATCATATAAAACGGTATAGATCTCTTAACAACAGATAAAGCAATCTGTGTGCCAAAAATCAAATACTCTTATATATCAATAACAAAAAGCATAAACAATATTTATTATTATGCTGACTGTTAAAAAACATGACAGAAAATATTCCCTAACTATCATTTTTAAATTCAATGTATACTTACTTTATAGCTTAACACTTATGCATTATATTTTCATCAATTGATTATATTTTACCCAAACCATCAACAATTACAATGATATTACTTATCTACCATGACCATTTTATCCGAACTGCAACCTCTACATCATCCACTATTTACGAAACATAACGTAGTAGTTCAAGTAAAGCGTGATGATAATATTCACCCAACTATTTCGGGTAACAAGTGGCGAAAACTTAAATACAATTTAGAACATGTGTTACGGAGTAAAGATATTAATGGTGTACTTAGCTTTGGAGGCAGTTATTCAAACCACATACATGCTTTAGCATTTGCTTGTTTCCAAAAAGGTATACCTTGTGTAGGCTTCATCCGTGGTGAACAACAATATGCCAATAATTACACGTTAACATGGGCTAAATACTGGGGAATGGAGCTACATTTTATTGATCGTAAAACTTATCGTCGCAGACACGACATTGATTATTTAACCGAATTACAGCGACAGTATCCTAATTACTTTATAGTGCCCGAGGGTGGCAGTAACACACTAGCAATTAAAGGTGTTGCAGAAATAATCACAGAATTAAATAAACAAACTGATTACGACACATTAATCACGCCAGTAGGTAGTGGTGGCACTTTAGCGGGTCTTATCACTGGAGACCTCAACTCAAATGTGAATTTGCATAAACTATTAGGAATCGCTGTATTAAAAGAAGCCGATTACTTAACAAATACTATAAACAAATTATTACCAGGGCCAGTAAAATTGCATGATAACTGGCAATTACTCACTAACTTTCATCGTGGTGGTTATGCAAAGTTTAGCCAATTAGATGCCAACCGTATACTTGAATTTAACCGTATCACCAGTGTTGATTTTGAACCTGTTTATTCGGGAAAGATGCTTTTAGCGTTTATTGATTTACTTGAGCAAGGGTATTTTGCTAAAGGAGAGCGAATTATCTTATTACATACTGGTGGTATGCAAGGACTTGGTGGAATGATTGAACGTGGAATTTTAAAAACTGAACATTGGCGAGAGCCTGAAAAAGTAAACTTAATAAAAAAGCCGTAATAACTAAAGTTATTACGGCTTCTTATAAACTATTAACTCTTGCTGCTTAATTTCCAGATAGTACGCTAATTTAAAGCGGCTTTTATTTGGCCACTTACTACGCCCATATCGGCTCTACCTTGCATCAAGGGTTTTAATGTTGCCATTACCTTACCCATGTCAGCCATTGAGGCTGCACCAGTATCTGTAATAGCTTGATTAATTAAGTCGTTAATTTCTGCATTAGTTAAAGGTTGAGGAAGAAAGAACTCTAAAGCACTTACTTCTTCAGCTTCTTTCACAGCTAATTCATCACGACCACCATCAGTAAACATTTTGATTGATTCTTTACGCTGCTTAACCATTTTGGTTAATACGGCAATAACATTCTCATCAGTTGCTTCGGTGTTATGATCAATTTTTGCTTGTTTCACTGCAGATATAGCCATACGAATAACACCTAGACGTAATTTGTCTTGGGCACGCATGGCATTTTTCATTTCATCTTGGAGCTGAGTTAGAAGTAACATCTAATTATACTCCAAAGGTTACTAAGGACATTCTAAATAGAATGCTTTTAGTACATGCGAACGTGGCGTGCGTTCTCACGAGAAACTTTTTTCGCTGCACGTTTTACAGCAGCTGCTTTTTTACGCTTACGTTCCCAAGTTGGCTTTTCGTAACATTCGCGACGACGAACTTCAGAAAGGATTCCTGCTTTTTCACATGAACGTTTAAAACGACGTAATGCTACGTCAAATGGTTCGTTTTCTCTTACTTTAATTACTGGCATGTACTTTTTTACCTTAGTATTATATCTATATAAATCGGTGTTTAACTTCGATCTCTTAGTAAATTCTTTCTATTTAAAAAATAAACTCAATCTTGTTTACACCCGCTCTATCAAAAATGGGTGACGTATTCTACTGCTAAGTGCTAAGTGATGTAAAGATTAATCTCGCTCCTGTATCAAATATAGTAGCGAAATATCACTAGGACAGGTAAAATCGTCTCTTTTAAGTGAATCAAAAATAATTTTATGCGAATTTTAGGTATTGAAACTTCTTGCGACGAAACAGGTATTGCTATTTACGATGATGGGCAAGGCAATCGTTCTGAAGGGATCTTAGCCCACCAGCTTTATAGTCAAATTGCTGTACATGCTGATTATGGCGGCGTTGTACC
This sequence comes from Colwellia sp. 6_MG-2023, assembly GCF_030547765.1. Lineage (NCBI taxonomy): Bacteria > Pseudomonadati > Pseudomonadota > Gammaproteobacteria > Alteromonadales > Colwelliaceae > Colwellia > Colwellia sp. 6_MG-2023. The sequence continues at coordinate 4,693 of NZ_JAUOPP010000033.1, forward strand.
TGAACTAGCTTCTCGTGATCATGTTCGCAAAACAATCCCTTTAATTCAAGCGGTATTAAAAGAAGCTAATTTAACCCCCAAAGATTTAGATGGCGTTGCATACACTGCAGGTCCTGGACTTGTTGGCGCACTATTAGTTGGTTGTTCAATTGGTCGAAGCTTAGCTTACGGTTGGAACTTACCAGCAGTACCGGTCCATCATATGGAGGGGCATTTATTAGCTCCTATGCTAGAAGATGATGTACCTGAATTCCCATTTGTTGCACTACTTGTATCAGGTGGCCACACCATGCTTGTTCGTGTCGACGGTATTGGTCAATATAAATTACTAGGTGAATCTGTTGATGACGCAGCTGGAGAAGCTTTTGATAAAACAGCGAAATTGTTAGGGCTAGACTACCCAGGCGGCCCTGCGTTATCAAAAATGGCCGAATCAGGTGTTGCTGGTAGATTCAAATTACCTCGCCCTATGACAGACAGACCAGGTTTAGATTTTAGTTTTAGCGGTTTAAAAACAGCAGCTGGTACGTTAGTTAGAAAAGAGTGTTTCTCTGCAGATGGCAAAAGCTTCTCGGATGATATACTTAAACAAACCCATGCAGATATTGCTAATGCTTTTCAACAAGCTGTCGTTGATACCTTAGCCATAAAGTGTAAACGTGCTTTACAACAAGAGAATTTAAATCGCTTAGTCATTGCTGGTGGTGTTAGTGCGAATACAGCACTACGAGAAAAATTAGCCATTACCACTAAAAAACTTGGTGGTAGTGTATTTTATCCTAGACCTGAATTTTGTACTGATAATGGCGCTATGATTGCTTATGCAGGCTTACAAAGATTAAAAGCAGGCACACACGCAGATCTAACTTTTAAAGCCAGTCCACGTTGGTCATTAGATAGCTTACCTGCAGTTTAAAGCAATACAATGATGATAGTAAATTAAATCGACTAATTTATTTTTGTAGAGATTTTACTTTCTGTTCCTTTAAGTAAACGAACAATATTGTCTTTATGGCGTAATATAATTAACGCACTCAACATTAAAGCCGGATAAACATAAAGCGGCTTTAATATAAAAATATACAACGGCGCCAAAGAAACAGTAACAATAGCCGCTAAACTTGAATATTTAGTTAATTTTGCCACTGTAAGCCAAGTAATAATCAGTAAAAATCCTAAACCTAAGCCAATAGGTAATAAAGTTCCTAAGGCGGTAGCCACTGCTTTACCACCTCGAAAATTAAAAAATATTGGATACATATGCCCTAGACAGGCTGCGACACCAATAATCCCCAAATCTAAAGGCTCAACTTGCAAGAAATAAGCACTCCATACTGGTAAAGTGCCTTTTAATATATCTAAAAACAATACAGTAGCAGCTGTCAGTTTATTACTTATTCTTAAAACGTTTGTTGCACCAGGGTTATTTGACCCTGTTGTTCTAGGATCAGGTAAGCCAAGCACTCTACACACTAAAATAGCACTTGAAATAGAGCCTAATAAATAAGCAGCAATGATCATAGCAAAGGTTAATAGCAACATAATAATAAGAATTATCACAAATATAACAATTTTCTTTATTCTATCTTGTTATCTGCTAGTTTTTCTACACTTGCACAGGTAAACTCGCTTTTTATTTTGTAAAAATGATTCAATAGGTAACAAATGGACAAGGTTTTTATCAAAGGGCTAGCTATTCAAACCACCATTGGCTTTTTTCAATGGGAAAAAGAAATCAAACAAACCTTAGTTATTGATGTAGACATGGCTTGGGATACTGCAAAAGCAGCTATAAATGATGAACTTGAAAAAACGTTAGATTATGCAGAAATATCCACAGCGATAGAAGCATTTGCTAATGACAACCCTGTTGATTTATTAGAAACATTGGCTGAACGTATGGCAAGTTATTTAATGTCACAGTTTCACATCCCTTGGTTACGACTCGCTATTGGCAAACCCGGAGCAGTACATAATGCTATCACTGTGGGTGTAGAAATTGAACGTGGTACGCTTGAACAAACTAAACTTCATAATGAAACTACAAAATAATGGCTGATATTTATATTTCTTTAGGTAGTAATATTGAGCGTGAATACCATGTTAAACATGGTCTTGAAGCACTTGCTATTACTTTTAATATTCCTTTTGCACAACTGTCCTTATCATCTTTATTTGAAAGTGAAGCTATCGGTTTCAGTGGTAACGCATTTTACAATATGGTTATAGGTATAAAAACTCACGATAGTGTCGAGCAAGTGGCTAGTAAGTTACGTAATATTGAAATTGATTATGGCCGAACACATGACGCGAAAAAATTTAGCCCTCGCACCTTAGATCTTGACTTATTACTCTACGACGACTTAATCATTGATACCCCAGCACAATTGCCTAGAGAAGAAATAGATAAAAATGCGTTTGTACTTTGGCCATTAAGTGAAATAGCGCCAACGCTTATTCACCCTTTATTAAAACTAAGCTATCAAACTCTTTGGCAAAATTATAATAAAACTAGCCAACACCTAAAAATCGTTAAAAATTGTTGGTAATCACCACAAGAAAAAGGGCACATAAAATATTATGACTACTTTAGAAATTATTATTTTAGCTTTACTTCAAGGCTTAACAGAGTTTTTACCCATTTCTAGCTCTGCTCATTTAATATTACCCTCTCAAATTTTGGGCTGGCAAGATCAAGGGCTAGCATTTGATGTTGCTGTACACGTAGGTACTTTATTAGCAGTCATGCTCTATTTTCGCAAAGAATTAGGAACAATGTCTGTTGCCTGGTTAAGTACGTTTAATATTGGTCCAGCTAAAAATGATACGGACAGCCATATTAAATTTGAAGGGAGACTTGCCTGGTGGATTATCTTTGCCACGGTACCCGCAGGCTTATTTGGCTTATTAGGAAAAGATTTAATAGAAGAGCATTTACGCTCAGCACTTATTATTGCACTAACCACAATATTATTTGGCTTTTTGTTAGGGTTTGCCGATGTAAAAGCCGGTAATAGAAAGGTTCATAAGCCACTGGAAAAATTAGGTATTAAAGGCGCAATGTTAATTGGTGTAGCACAAGCAATAGCACTTATTCCCGGTACTTCACGTTCAGGTATCACGATGACAATAGGATTAATGCTTGGTTTATCTAGAGATAATGCAGCCCGTTTTTCATTTTTATTATCAATCCCTGCCATTGCTATGGCTGGTAGTTACCTAACACTGAAATTGGTATTATCAACAGAAGCTGTTGACTGGCAAGCAATAGCCCTTGGCAGTTTTCTCGCTTTTATTAGCGCTTATGCTTGCATTCATTACTTCCTTATTTTATTAAACAAACTTGGTATGATGCCTTTTGTCATTTATCGTTTAATTCTAGGATTTGGCTTATTATGGTTTTTATTAGCTTAGAAAAGCGCACTCTTTAATATCATTTTTCAAAATAAATAATTTAAACAGAACATATAGCGAATTCAAATATGATTGCAATTACTTTAGAAAATTTTCAAAAAATCGTTTTAGAAGAATCAAAAAGCAAATTAGTATTAGTGGCTTTTTGGGCGCAACAAATACCTGAAAGTGTCGAATTAAAAGACAAATTAACCGTGAAAACAGCGCCCTATGCAGAACAAATACTCATGGCGACAGTCGACTGTGAAACACAGCAACAAATAGCGCAACAATTCGGTATTCAAGGTTTACCTACCGCTGTACTAGTGCAAGATGGGCAACCTATTGATGGGGTTTCAGGACCACAAACGGACGAAACCATTGCAACGTTTTTAGATAAGCATTTACCAAAACAAGAAGACACACTACTCGCCCAAGCAAAATTAGCGTTAACCGAAAATAATATCACTGAGGCACAAAATTTAATTACCCAAGCCTACCAACTTGATGAACAGCGCGCTGATATAAAATTGACACTAATCGATATCCATATACAAACAGGAAAAATAGAAGCAGCTCAAACATTATTAGATAGCATAAAAATGGTTGATCAAGATAGCTATTATCAAGCCTTATTAGCCAAACTAGAACTAGCAAACCAAGCTGCAAATTCACCAGAAATTCAAGTGTTAGAAAAAGAATTAGCCGATAACCCAAATGACATTAGCATCCAACATCAACTTGCGAGTCAATATAGCCAAGTAAATCGACATGAAGACGCTCTAAAAATATTATTTCGTTTAGTTCAAGCTGGTGAAGCAACAACTAAAGATAAAAGCAAAGAGTTATTTTTAGATGTATTAAAGTCATTACCTGATGGTGATATTATTGCCACTAAATACCGTCGTAAGCTATATACTCTTTTGTATTAAAAAACGAACGGTAAATAGCTAATTTCAATACCCGAAGAAAGAGATTAATGATTTCTTCGGCAATGAATATTGGCAATAATAAAGGTAACATTCTAAGGTAAATGTTCACTCGCTAAATAATCATGTGACTGCATTTCCTGCAAGCGGCTCAAACAGCGTTTAAATTCAAACGCTAAATTACCGCCGCTATATAGCTCTTCTAAAGGCATTTCTGCAGACATAATTAGTTTGACATTTCGTTCATAAAACTCATCAACTAAAGCAATGAAGCGTCGAGTACTGTCATCACTTTCTCGTCCCATTTGCTTAACATTAGCCATTAATACCGTATGATATTCTTGGCTAATTTTCATGTAATCACCTTGACTACGAGCACTTTCACATAAGACAGAAAAATCAAAATACACAATACCATCAGAGACAAGTACTGTAGGAAGTTGTCGATTATTTATTTCAATATCTACCCCAGACTTGATCGCGTCAGATGAAAGCTGTTTAAAATAATAATGTAAGTTATCAGTAGCTTTTTGGTCGAGTGGGTAATGGTAAATTTCAGCCTGCTCTAAAGTACGCAATCTATAATCAACACCGCTATCAACGTTTACAATCTCAGTATTTTCATTAATCAACTTAATAGCAGGTAAAAAACGTTCACGCTGTAAACCATTGCGATAAAGCTCATCAGGAACAATATTTGAAGTTGCAACTAAAATAACATTATGAGCGAAGAGCTCTTCAAATAAAGAGCCTAGAATCATAGCGTCTGTAATATCAGAGACAAAAAACTCATCAAAACAAATTATACGTGTTTCTTTAGCAAACTTTTTCGCGATAATTTTTAACGGATCTGATTGTCCAGTTAACGCTTTAAGCTCTTGATGAACACGATGCATAAAGCGATGAAAATGTACACGCATCTTGTTTTCAAAGGGTAAGCAATCATAAAAAGTATCAACTAAATAGGTTTTTCCTCGGCCTACTCCCCCCCAAAAATATAAACCTTTTATAGGTTTATCATCCTGTTTTTTATATACTTTTTTCCAACTATTTAAAACTTTTTTAAAGCTAGATATTTCTACCGGTTTGGTTTGTAAATCTTCATACAATCTTTGTAAATGCTTTACCGCATTTTCTTGAGCCGCATCAAAAAGAAAATCATCTTTTTTTAAATCTTGCTTATATTTATCAATAGGAGAGAGTTTAATCATGAATGAACCATGTTGAATTAGTTGTTACTTGCTTAAAAAGGAAAACTTACTTGAAAAAGAAAAAATTGCCAACATATTTAACCAATAAGTTAAGTTATCGCTACACAATATAATGCTTGCACTATATTATACTAAACAGATTAAACCTTACTTAGAGACAAATTTAATTAATTTGGTATTATTGTAAACCATTACAGCGTTAATTTATCACAAATTTTATTTCCATACATTTTAAGGTAATCCTATGACAGTTTTAAGCGCATTAATCATTTTTGTAGTTGGTGCAATTGTTGGCTTTTTTGCTAACCATTTTTTGTCATCTTCAAACCAAGAACAACGTAAATTATCAGAACAAGTAAGTAAAAGTGAAGCGGCGTTATCTCAATATAAAGTTGATGTTAGTGAACACCTTGCAACATCTGCCGGTTTATTAGAGCAAATGAATAATACGTGTCAAACAGCAATGAAACAAATGAAAGAAAGCACTCAGTTATTGCAACGCGTAACAACTAATGATGCTGATGGAATGCCTTTTTTTTCACAAGAAACACAAGAGCAACTAGCCCAAACAGCAGGTTTACGACATGAGAAACGTAGTACTCAACAAGATGAATCAAGTACAGAAGCTCCATTAGATTATTCTAATGAAGCAAGTGGTTTATTTGTCGATCAAAAGCCAAAAAACACCTAATAAGTTAGTATAAATATTGATTATTTATTATATCTTTCAGAAACATAGTGTTACAAATGTACAAAATGCATTTTTGAACTAAACCTATTTTATTCAGTCTATTTGGAGGTATATCAACTTAACATTAAGTTGATTCAATTAAGTTTAGGAGAATTCATCCGTATGAAAAAGTTATCAATTATTCCCTTATCTGCTGTACTAGGTGCGGCATTGCTTTCTAGCTCCCTCATACCACTTACAGCACAGGCGTACTCTATTTGGCCAAGTAGCGTTACTGGTCAAGAAATGCCGAGTCTGGCGCCAATGTTAGAGAAGTCAACACCTGCTGTAGTCAGTATTGCAGTCAAAGGTACCCACGAAGTTAGACAAAATGTCCCCAACATTTTTCGATTTTTTGGTAATCCAAATCAAAACCCTAACCAAGCACAGCAACGCCCATTTCGTGGTTTAGGTTCAGGGGTTATTATTGATGCTAAAGAAGGATATATTGTTACTAATAATCATGTAATTGAAAAAGCAGACGAAATATTAATAACATTAAAAGATGGGCGTCAAATTGAAGCAAAGAAAATAGGGTCTGATGCTGATTCAGATATCGCCCTATTACAGATTGATGCCGATAATCTAACTCAAATTAAAATAGCCGATTCAGATGAACTACGTGTTGGTGACTTTGCTATTGCTATCGGTAGTCCTTTTGGCTTAGGCCAAACGGTAACCTCAGGCATTGTCAGTGCTTTAGGACGTAGTGGGCTAAATATTGAAGACTACGAGGACTTTATTCAAACCGATGCAGCGATCAATAGTGGTAACTCTGGTGGAGCCCTAATTAACCTACGTGGTGAATTGATAGGCATCAATACTGCCATTTTAGGCCCTAATGGCGGTAACATTGGTATCGGTTTTGCTATTCCTAGCAACATGATGAATAATTTAACTAAACAAATCATAGAGTTCGGCGAAGTACACCGTGGTGTACTAGGAGTTTCAGGCCGTAGCCTTAACAGTGAAATTGCAAAAGCAATGGAACTAGAAACAAACCAAGGTGGTTTTATTGAGCAAGTAATGCCTGATTCAGCTGCCGATGAAGCAGGTATAGAACCTGGTGATGTCATCACTAAAGTGAATGGCAAGCCAATAAAAACCTTTAATGAGTTACGTGGCAAAATTGGCTCTATCGGTGCAGGAAAAGAGGTTGAATTAACCATTGTACGTAATGGTAAAGAAAAAGAACTCGACGTTACCTTAAAACAATCTCAAGGTAATAATGTAGCAGCAGCTAGTATACATCCAATGTTTAAAGGGGCTGAATTAGAAAACAACAATAATAATAATGGTGTTATTATCAAAAATGTTGAAGAAAATTCTCCAGCTGCGCTAGTTGGTTTAAAAACTGGTGATTTAATTACTGCAATAAACCGCACACGTATTAATAATGTTGGAGATCTGCGTAGTTACTTAAAAGACAAAGAAGGTGTTTTTGCATTAAACATAATTCGTGATAATTACTCTCAATATTTAATGATTCGATAAAAACCTTATCATTAACAAAAAGGCTAGTAAAAACTAGCCTTTTTATTTTTCTATTCGTCCAATATTTTATGCTAAACTCAAAAAATATAACAAAAATGATTATCGCAATGATAACTATTATACTGGACGCTATCCTTTGAAATTAAAACCTGCATTAAAGTACATTATAAATTCTATTAGTTATGGCGTATTATTTGCCGTTGCTTTACTTCTATTAAAACCAAATTTGAATGACAATACTTTCATAAAACAACTTCTGAGTACCGAACAGCAAGAAACAAGTCCTCTTTCTTATGCTAAGGCTGTCAGTGTCGCTAGTCCTGCTGTAGTGAATATTTATTCTGAAGACATTATGCCAAGCTCTGTATATGGTCAGGCTGCCCGTAAAACAACCACATTAGGCTCGGGTGTTATCATGGATAGCAATGGCTATATCCTAACTAATCTGCATGTTATTCAAAATGCAGATTTAATTCATGTTGTATTGCAAAATGGCCAACAATTTCCTGCTCAAATCATTGGTTTTGATCAAATTACCGACCTTGCAGTATTGAAAGTTAACGCCAGTAATTTACCTACTATTCCACAAAAATATAATCAGCAATCGCTCGCTGGTGATATCGTTCTCGCGATAGGAAACCCTTTAAATCTAGGACAAACAGTTACGCAAGGTATCATCAGTGCTACGGGTAGAAGTGGCTTAAGTAACACTAGTTATCTAAACTTTTTACAAATGGATGCCGCTATTAATGAGGGCAACTCTGGTGGTGCTTTGGTTAATAGTAATGGTGTATTAGTTGGCATCAACTCAAGAAAATTTACTCAGTCAAACCCTCAACTAAATATTCAAGGAATTTTCTTTGCTGTTCCTTATGAACTAGCAGCTAAAATCATGCAACAAATTATTGAGAATGGTCGTGTAGTTCGTGGTTGGCTGGGTATTTCTGCGACTCAATATTCTACAGATGCAAAAGGAATTGTCGTTGAAGAGGTAAGTCCAAATAGCCCAGCAAAAGTAGGCAACATTCAAGTAGGTGATATTCTGTACCAGATAGGATCTCAACCTATAAATAGTATTGTACAAGCACTAGATATAGTTGCTGAAACAAAACCAAATACAACATTAATATTTAAACTGTACCGCCAAGGAAAAATTATTGAAACAAATATTACTATTGCTGAGTTTACTAATTAACTAGCGTATAACTTGCTAAAATAATTTATTAATGGCTTAAGATATATTGTTCCATTTCATCTGCGGGCATAGGTTTCGCGTAATAAAAACCTTGCCCATATAAACACTCCATCTTTTGAAGTAATTGTGCATTTTCAAGACTTTCAATGCCTTCACCTATGGTGGCCATACCAAGACTTGTCGCTAGATCAATAATAGTTTTGATAATAGCTCTACTATTATTCTGTTCATGAAAGTTATTAATAAAAGAGCGATCTATTTTCAAAACATCGATAGGAAATTGATGTAAATAACTTAAACTTGAATACCCAGTACCAAAATCATCAAGTAATATTTTAACACCTAAACGTTTGAGCGCTTTCATATTAGATAACACAATTTCGGTATTTTCCAACAGCGCTCGCTCTGTTAACTCAACCCTTAAATTCTCTGGCTTCAAACCAGTTTCTATCAATATACGTTCAATATCATCAGGTAATGTTGCACTAAAAAACTGATTACAAAATAAATTACAGCTAACATATAAGTCATGACGTAATAACGTGTCTTGCCATAATTTCAACTGCTGACACGATTTTTTCAATATCTGAAAATCAATTGCTTGCACTAAATTGGTTTCTTCGGCTAACGGAATAAACTCATCTGGATACACAAAGCCACGCTTATGGCTTGGCCAGCGAGCTAAGGCCTCAAAGCCTTTTATTTCTTCATTATTTAGCTGTATTATAGGTTGATAGTAAGGAATAAACTCTTCCCACTCAATCGCTTCCCTAATATCCGCTTCCAGAGAGAGTGCATTTTGTACTCTTTGATGCATACTTGCATCAAAAACTTCATAACGTCCCTTACCATTGCCCTTAGCATGATACATTGCAGTATCGGCATCTCTTAGCATAGTATCTGCATCATTGTAGCGTTTGTCACTAAACAAAATACCAATACTAGTTCCAGTGAATACTAATTGGTTATTAATAACAAAAGGCTCGGTAAGAAAATCAGTTATTCGTTGAGCTATATCAAAGGCTTTCTGATCTGATTCGAGATCTTCAATTAAAATAACAAACTCATCACCACCAAGTCTAGCAACAGTATCTTTACCACGTAAAATAGAAGACAACTCATAGGCTATAAGTTTTAATAATGTATCTCCAGCTTGGTGACCTAAACTATCATTAACAACTTTAAAACGATCCAAATCTAAAAATAATACCGCAAAGGATAACTCTGGCTTTCGTTTGTTGCAGGCAATAGCATGATTTAATAGGTCAAGAAATACAGCTCTATTAGGTAGACCTGTTAAGCTATCGTGTGAAGCGGTGTGTTTTAATTTTTTTTCAGCTTGCTTACGTTGCAGAATTTCTTCTTCAAGCGCTAAGGTTCTTAGTTTGACTTGTTCCTCTAAGAGCTCATGGTTTTGTCTTTCTATTTCCGACATTTCTCGGCGTTTAATCGCAGAAGAAACATGATTAGAAACAAAATTAAGTAATTCTGCATCTTGTTCACTATAAATAGTACGAGGAGAATAACTTTGAATCACCATAACGCCTAATAGCTTTCCAACATAAAGTAAGGGAACCCCTAGCCAAGACTGTTCATCAGAAGTAGGCTTTCGAGTTTGACCACTCTCAAACAGCTCTTGCATATCTTGCTTCGTTAAAAGAACCGTTTTTTGCTGACGAATAACCAGCTCAGAATAATGATCTGATAGCTTTCTTTTTTTGAAATAATTTCGATCATGGTTTGACTCTTCATCGACAACATAAACATACTCAATCGTGTCACTTTCTTCATCGTATTTAGCAATAAAGAAATTAGTTGCGTTAATGAGCTGGCCAACAATATTGTGTACTTTCGAATAAAAAGCATCGATATCAAAACTAGCATCATTCGCCAACTCTGAAATTCGATATAAGGACTCTTGTAATAATTCGGACTTTTCTCGTTCCCGAATTTGTGCCATTAACTCTTGTGTACGTGCGTTTACAGCACTGGTTAAGCGCTCTTTATCTTGTAGACGGATCATAGCACTAACTACATGTTGACCAGTAAAAGTCAGCATATTTAAGTCTTGCTCAGTATACCTAACTTTTTCATTGTAACTTTGTACAACCATCACTCCAATAACTAAATCATTATGTAATAACGGCACACCAACCCAATCAGTTCCAGTTGAACCATGCTGCGTTATTTTACCGTTTTCATAGAGTTGTTTCTCTAATGATGGATTTACTAAGAGGGGCTGTGATGACTCTATCACCAGATGGGTAAAGGAGCCTGCAAGGGCATCATAATCTATAACACCTTCAGGCCTTTCATCTTTTTCATCTACATGATAAACAAACTCAAGTGTATTAAAAGTTTGATCATAAGTAACAACATAGAAATTCTCAGCCGTCATTAATGAGGCTATAGTTTTATGGACTTTAGGATAGAAATGGTTTAAATCTTCACACTCTTGAGATAATTTATTCAAATTAAACAAGGCATTATAACGTAACTGCAAATCTTGATGTTCTGATTGTAAAGTCAGAAGTGCTTGTTCCGCTGTTTCTTCTTTCTTAGGTTTAGCAGTGTCCATATTATTTTTTAAAGATCCATTAGACATAAATAAAAATCACCATTTCTACTACTTTCAATTTAATTCCATCAAGTGTATATATAAGCATAATATCTCGACGTAAAATTCACTCTGATAATGCTAAAATGACTGAATGATATAGGTATTATTTATTGTTAGCTTCCTCATTCATATTTTTAATAATTTCTTTTCTTTTGTGTTTATTACCACAAATAGCTTGTTGCTTTTCATCACGGTAATAACGAATATCAATACAATCTTGCTGGTATCTGCGCTCAAGTTCAGTACGAATTAACGGTTGCCCTTTAGTGTTCACTATTTGACGATGTAATGCTTGGCATTGTTGAATTTGTTCTGATGCTAACGTGATATCTTCACAAGTCTCATTATTACTTGAGCAAGCGGCTAAAAAAAGAACCAAAAATATAACTGAAAAAAAAGATAACTTCATGTTGTGTTTCACTTATTTATATTACAAATTTATTATTGAGCACATTATATAGCAAAGCATTAAAAAATCGTTATTATTTGTTTATATGCTTGATGATAGCTAATATCCGTTTACAATTGGCTTATACTTTACCTTAAAGAGAAAAAAATGACACTATCCGTTGTTGATTACACTGCTAAGAACGCACCAGAGCTGTTTGTGAAAAGCCTGAGAGAAACAGGATTTGGCGTATTAAAAAACCATCCTATTCAGCAATCTTTAGTTGAATCTATTTATCTTAATTGGCAAGAATTTTTTAATAGTCACGCCAAACAAGAGTTTGCTTTTGATGTTGAAAAACAAGATGGCTATTTTTCTTCTGAGATTTCAGAAGTAGCTAAAGGCCATACTCAAAAAGATATTAAAGAATATTTTCATGTTTACCCATGGGGCCGTATTCCTGATTCATTAAAAGATGAAATACTCAACTATTACCAATTAGCGTCTAACTTAGCCAGTGAACTATTAGACTGGGTGGAAGCCTATAGCCCTGAAGACGTAGCAAAAAACTATTCTCAACCGTTGTCTAGCATGATTAAAGATACACCAAATACGCTATTACGCATTTTGCATTATCCTCCATTAACTGGCGATGAAGAAGCTGGCGCAATAAGAGCTGCTGCTCACGAAGATATTAACTTGTTAACTATATTACCAGCAGCAAATGAACCAGGCTTACAGGTACAGTGCCAAGATGGTAGCTGGATAAATGTCCCTAGTGACTTTGGTAATTTAATTATTAATATAGGTGATATGTTACAAGAAGCATCAGGAGGGTACTTTCCTTCAACTACTCACCGTGTCATTAACCCTACCGGTAAAGCTAGCACAAAGTCACGTATTTCATTGCCGCTTTTCTTACACCCTTGTAGTGATGTAAAATTGTCAGATCAACATACTCAAGCCAGTTACCTACTTGAACGCCTACGCGAACTAGGTGTTAAATAAACGGCTCCCTGAATGAGTAAATTGGGAAATATCAATAATAGCGTTAGTAAATAAGTGATTAAATACTAACGTTAATTAGCTTACTTTCTCCTAAGCTCAAACTCTCATCTAAAACGTACTTACCAATGGATGTTCGATGTAAAGCTGTCACAGGGTTATTAAAGCGACCAAACATTCTTTTTATTTGATGATAACGCCCTTCTGTTAAGATAACTTCCGCCTGATATTGATTAATAATCGTCAAGGCGACTGGCTGAGTTGTAATATTCTCATAAGCAAAGTACATACCTGCAGAAAAAGCTGCAATATATTCTTGTGTTAATGGGTTTTGCAACGTAACTAAATAATGTTTAGCTACTTTGCTTTTTGGGGATGTTAATTTTTCAGACCAACGGCTATCATTAGTTAACAACACCAAACCTGATGTATTTAAATCTAAGCGCCCAACAATATGTAAACTCGCTTTTTCTTCAGCCGATAATAGTTCACCTAATAAGTCTATAACTGTTATATGTTTACTATCTTTGGTAGCGCACACAACCCCGATAGGCTTATACAACATAACGTACAAAGGTTGGTGTTGCTGAATAATCTTATTATCTAATGAAATAACAGAAAATTTATCAATAGATAAGGCAATATCTGTCGCGATCACCCCATCTACAGTTACTCTTTTTTGTGCTAATAATAAACGCACTTTTTTCCGATTAATTTGACAAGTTTCACTAATAAAGCGATCTAGACGAGCACGATTTATAGACATAATATAATAGTTACTAAATTAAAAAAGTTAATTTGATGAGACTAAATAGTATCTAAGGTTAACTGCTTAGCAACTAAATTAAGTACTTTTTGTAGTTTAATATGGAGCAACCCAGCAAGTATTTTATGCTGCTGGTTTAACATAGAAAACTCTGAATCAGTAATAGCAATATAGCAACTTAGTGTTTGATTTTTTTCACTGTTATTGTAATAGCTAAAAACATCATCGCTATAATGCTTTATTTCTGATTGAGCTTGGGCTTGTTTATGTATAGTAAAGCTGCTCGCTGTTTCTATAAATAGTTTAACGCTAAGCACAGCTTCTTCATTACCATACCAATTAGCAGTCATCGTTTGAAAATTAAATTGTGCTTCAAGTTTATTACATACCGATCTTATTTTAGTAAATTGCTGTACTAAATCATTACAAACAGAAATCGAAATAGGTAATTGTTCTGACATATTTTAGACTCAATTTAAAGCGACACATAAACGATATTATATCGTCAAACTATAATTAAAGCACGATGAGTAAGTGATTACCTAGAGACGATAAAAGAGCTCAAAAGTGAATAAATACTATCTTGATAAACTTTGCTATAATCTAAGTAAAGTTTTTTGTGAATAAGCCGATATATGGTTATTGAACATAATTATTAATTCATTCTGGAGTAGCGCTATGGCTATCAATATTACTAATGCACCAAGTTTCGCCCCCGAAAATGGCGGTAACGGTACAATTTTATCTGTTGCCGTAAAAGCAAAAGAGGTAGCCGAAGCTGAAGGAGAAATGGCATTGCAATTAATTCAAAGTGCAGCCCCTGTAGCTAGTTCAAACAATACAACTGCCAGCATTGGACAAAACATCAATATTAAAGCTTAACTCTATACGTTTAATAAGCTCATTTTAAAGACAGTTTATTCCATAATTATCATCGTTGATAAGCTATTCTTACTTTATCAAAGGGAATGATTTTCTTTGTCAGTCAGCTATGGGCTCTGCCCCCTGTTTTATTCATATTGTTGCCATAAAGAAGCTGCTACTTTGTCAATTGGCAATCTTTGTTCACTAAGTAACCATTTTACTATTTCAAAAGCTACATCAGGTGTCTTTTTATTTATTCTAGGCTTACACTTTTCCAGCCAATCAGCGACAATATCTTCATCTAATGTCCGCATTACCTCAGCAAATTTAAGATCATGTAATGCAAGTGCATTCGACTCTTGCTCCATTTGACCTTGTAATGGTTTAACGAGTAAAGGCAGCCCTAAATGCAAACATTCACTGATTAATTCAAAACCGCTATTTGATATAACCGCGCTAGCACGACACAAATCTTGTTTAAATCCTGCATAACAAGTGGCTCTTATCGATACATTCTTATCTTCGGTATTATTAACATCAGGAGAATATTGGATAAAATGTTTACTTGGAAATTGTTGTAATAACTTGGTTACTTTACTTTGATTTTCAAAGGGAAGATAAACTAAAACTACATCTTCATCCATTTTTCCAGTAAGACCGACATCAATAATTGGCGGTAAAGTGGATTGCTCAAAAGGTGCCCAGTGCAGCCCAATAGAATCCTTTGCTGGCGCAAAGTAATTCATCACGAATTCAGCGAGTAAACTTTTTCCGGCTCGCGGTGTATTATGACCAAAAGCATATTGATGCCCAATACCAAGTACTGGCTTTTTCTTTAGCTTTGCAGCCCAAGCGGTCACAGGTTCAAAATCGGTAATAATTAAATCATAATCGTCAATTGCCAACGTATGAGCATCATAAATAAATCGTAAAAAATTGTTATTGAATGCGGTTGCTAAATAATTAACTTTGCCATTTTGAACAATAAAAGTAAGCCCTTGTTTATAAATAAAATCACCAAAGATCTCCATATCAAAGAGCTTATCTTTAGGGCGGCCAGAAAAAAGAAAAGTCACCTCGACACCATTTTCTTTTAATTGCTTAGCCATAATTCGACTTCGAGCTATATGACCATTCCCTGTGGCTTGAACACCATATAATATTTTCACACCATCACCACAACATAAGCAATACTACTTCCTAAAGTAGCCCCTACCAGCGTATCTGTTGGAAAATGAACACCAAGTATTACCCGTGATATTGCAACACTCGTTGCCCAAAAATAAAGTGGTGATGCAATTAAACCTAGCTCAAGCACACATAAGTTAGCTAATAGAAATGCTGCCATGGTATGTCCAGAAGGAAAGCTAAACTGATCAGAGGCTTCAATTACACTGGTGAAGCCTGTCACTATTTCAGGTGGGCGCCTACGCTTTAAGCTATTTTTTAATACAAAATATAATAACCGCTCTATAGCACAAGCCCAAAGCAATATAATAACAAAGCGCTTTCCTTCTTGAGGACTTATTAGCCAATAGCATAATGGCAGTAGAAACTGCATATAACCATCACCCGTTCGAGAAATAATACGAACCATGGCAATAAACTGAGGATAAAATCGAGATTTTCTACACCATAATAATACACGAAGATCATACTGATAAATGTCATTTAGCATAGCCATTTCCTCTAGTTTCTTTGTTATATGTAGTAGTTGAATACTGCTCTCTTAAAGAGAATTTATCTAACAATCAAGCGAATCACACTAGAATTATTGATGCTTTTCAATATAACGAATGCGTTTTTTAGTAAGCAATTTATCAAGATCAACCACCACTAAACCATCAACACAATCATTAAAATCTGGATCAATATTAAATGCTGAAAAACTGACACCGCCCTCTTCACATAAAGAAGAATATTGCTTATAAAGTGTTGGTACACTTACACCACAATTCGCCAATAAATGCTTTAAAGTTACAAAATCTTTTTCTTTATCAGCACCATCAAATGCTGCAAGCAGTTCACCTTTTTCCATATCGTCAAGTTGAAAAGGTATTTTCGCTTTCGCTATCATTTCTTCACTCGGAAAATAATGCTGGTAGTAATGTACAAGTAAATTTTTGGCCGGTGTTGGTAAAGCATTACTAATACTGACAGGCCCAAACAAATAACGATATTGCGGATTTTTAGCTACAAACGCCCCTATTCCGACCCATAAATAGTCTAAACTTCGTTTTCCCCAATATTTTGGTTGAACAAAACTACGGCCTAACTCTAAGCCTTTGGCAAAGATTGGTGCCATACTGGGTTGATAATCAAATAACGTATTAGTATATATACCCTGAGATTGTGAGTTATCGATTAACTTCTGAGTTTCAGCAAAGCGATAGGCACCTACAACTTCTAAATCATCGTCGTCCCATAAAATCAAATGTAAATAATCTAGATCATACCCATCAACATCTCGACGCTTCCCCGTACCTTCGCCCACTAAACGAAAAGCAACTTCCCTAAGTCTGCCAATTTCGCGCATAATAGGTGAACAGCCTTGCTGACGATAAAGTAATATTTTCTTACCGTCTGCAGTATTACCCAATAACTCACACTGGCGAATAGCCGATCTAAGCTCAGCGCGATTCTCTGGATGAGCAATGGCTTTTTCTGTTTTTAATATTTCAGCTTTATTTCGAGCAATATTATACAAATGCTTTTTAAACAGTTTAACTTTACTGACTTGCGGCACATCAAGAGAATCAAAATATTCAAATGGAATAACATCACCAATTTTAATATTCATGCGCTTGTGCGCTTGTTTGAACATTTCCTTAATCAAGAGTAACGTAGACAATGGTTTGTACACTGCTGATATTGCATAGAAAAAAGCAGAATTTCGTGCATCCATATACACTGGAAGAATAGGCGATTGCGTAGCGGTAGCAAAATTAAGAAATCCTTTATGCCAACTACCATCACGTATCCCACTAGCTCCCATACGAGAGACCTCTCCTGCAGGAAAAATAATCACAGCTCCCTCGTTATTCAGGTGTTGGTATATGGCTTCAAGATTTTTTTTCGGCGTTTTATTACCCATATTATTCACGGGTAACAATAGAGAATGCAATGGTTTAACATTCATTAATAAGTCGTTGGCAACTACTTTAAAGTCTGGCCTAACTTCACTGATCATCTTTATTAGTGCAGCACCATCTAACGTGCCGATAGGATGATTCGCGATAATAATAACTTTACCGGTCGCCGGAATTTTTTCTCTATCTTTATCGCTGACACAGTAACCAAAATCAAAGTGATCGAGCATTGCTTCGGCAAAGTCTAGCCCCTTGGCATATGGATATTGTTTTTCGATAGTCAGTAAGGCTTTTTCATGCAACAGATAACGTAAAATGTTTCTGATACTTTTGCTCATCAATGACTGATGATTCATTTTTGGTAGGCTGTCACTAACAACTTGATCGACATTAAACATGTTCATTCCGCCATAATCAGATATTCACTGATTACTCAGAATATAGTACTTTTATGGCTAATATTTGACGTTTAAATGACAACTTTATGACATATTAATAAGTAATTAAACAACAGGAAAGTGTAGCGTCCGCTAAAGCATTATTGTTAATACTAACATCAAAAAATATTAATTCTTTAAGCTATGCAACCTTACGCCCTTTCGTGCTGTTTTTTTCAGGTACAATGTTAATAAGGTTACTAACATTATTAATTTTAGCCCAATAAACAAGTGATAAGTCTCCCCTGCTAGACTCTACTAACGCTGAACAGTTTTCAATCCAATCACCGTCATTTAGATACAGAATACCAGCTTCTTCAACGATTTCGGGGTGATGAATATGCCCACAAACAACACCATCAAAACCTTGTTTTTTTGCGGTATCGCAACACGCCTTTCTATATCGCGCTATTGCCTTGCCAGCCCCTTTCAATTTTCCTTTAATATAACTAGCTAATGACCAATAAGGCTGGCCTGATTTTACTCGAGCCCAGTTATACCAACGATTTAAAAACAACAAAAAATCATACAATAGATCCCCAACCCATGAATGCACAGGCCCAAAACAAACTTGTTGGTCAAACTGATCACCATGTAAAACCAGAAGTTTTTTACCTTGAGCTGTTATGTGTGTATAACTTCTATGAATCTCGATATCACCAAAATTCATTCCATCATACTTTTGAAGGGGTTCATCATGATTTCCTGGTAAATAAATAACGCGAGTGCCCTCAGAAGGTAAAGAGAGTAGTTTATGAAATAAGTTATTATGCGCTTTCGGCCAACGAAATTGTTTAGACATAGCCCACATATCTACAATATCGCCCACAAGATATAAGGTCTCTATTTGACTATGAATAAGAAAATCTAATAAATACTCAGCCTTACAGTCTTTACAACCTAAATGAATATCAGACAACCAAACAGTTTTATAATGCGTTTTTGACATAATAATTCCTATAATGAGTCATTATGGGCAAGGCTAATAAACGTTTCTTACAGTAGTGTGACTATTTTTTGAACATATCATGACAAGACATATGATGTAAGCAAGAAAGCCTAATATTGCGTGTTGATTTTTCTTTTGGTCATAAGAAAATCAGGCAAAAAAAAACGTTTACCTGAAATCAAGTAAACGCATTATAAAAACATGAAACACTAAGGGAATAAGTATCTTCATATAGTAAGAGTAGTTATTCGTCTTAAAGTTCCCAATACCATGAAAATAATTAAACTTTATATTTTTTATAAAATTTAATTATCGTTAAATAGAAAAAACACTTACCACATATAATGCTAAGACCCTTAACTTAATAACATTTTTTGTGATACTTACTTTTAGAATACTAATTTTCAGCAAGCTAACTTTAAAAGTACTGATTGCCATATTACGCTCTATTTCATACCCCCTAAACAAATCTGGCCCTAAAAGCTGTAGGTGTTAGCCCTATTGTTTTAATAAATACCTTACGAAAACTATTTACATCATCATAACCTATGCTATGAGCAATTTGCTCAAAGCTTTGTGTTGTTGATTCTAATGATTCACATGCTTTTTGCACTCTAACTCTTTGAATATACTCAAAAGGCTTTATTGTTGTCGCATGAGTAAAATGACGTAAAAATGTTCGCTCGCTCATGCAAGCGACAACAGCCAAATCAGCCATCTTTAGTGATATATTATAATTTGCTTGTATATAATATTGAGCTTTTAAAATTTGATGATTGCCATGGCTAAATTTAGGTGTAAAAGTCTCATAGTAGCGCTGCTCTCTTTTACCCGTATCTACAATAAGGTACTTTCCAAGCTTACGCATAATATTTGGCCTAGAAAATTGGGCGACGATTTCTAACCCTAAATCAATCCATGATGTAAGCCCGCCAGCACTAATTATGTCTCCATCATTTATCAATAAACGCTCTATTTGGAGTGATACTTTGGGGTACTGATCCTTAAATTTATCGGCTAATTGCCAGTGTGTTGTCGCTATCCTGTTATCCAACAACCCTGTTTTGGCAAGTATAAATGCGCCTGCACAAGTAGAGCATAATATCGTTCCTCTCTTGTGCGCCTCTTTGATAAATTGTAATAACGCTGGTTGAGGCTTATTGTGATAACTATCATCTAAGCTAGGAGGAAGAATAACTATATCACTTTGAACCACACCTACTAATTCCTCGCTTGGTTTCACAATTAAAACTGTAAATTGCATATCAAGCTCGCTATCTCTAATTATCTGATTAGATAATAAAAATAGTTCTTGTAAGCCGTGAACTGCACTTTGTAGCGCGTTAGGGTAATCAATAATTATTACACAAATAGACTTTGTCATTTTTGCACTGTTTAATGGCAATTTCGCCATAGGCATTCTTAAGAAGGATTTCGCATAATACCTTTAACAAAACAGTGAAACAACACAAGAGGGTTATTATGTCTACTATTGCTTTATTATTAATTGATTTTCAAAACGACTATTTTTCAAGCTACAATGGAGCTAAATGGGCGCTGTCTGGTACTGAGACAGCATCATTAAATGCAGCAACTCTATTAACTAAATTTCGCCAGAAAAAATTACCTGTCATTCATGTTCGTCATGAATTTCCTTCTGATGATGCTCCATTTTTTTTACCTGAATCTAAAGGTGCACAAATTCACAACAGCCTTACGCCGCTTGAAAGTGAACCTGTTATTTTGAAACATCAAATTAATAGCTTTAAAGATACGGACCTACAAAAAATCATTAATGATCTTAATGTAGATAAATTAATTATTGTTGGTGCAATGAGTCATATGTGTATTGATGCTGTTACCCGTGCAGCTGTAGATTTTGGCTATGAGTGCCATGTTGCTCACGATGCTTGTGCGACATTAGATCTCGAGTTTAATGGTGTCATAGTGCCGGCAACTCAGGTTCATCATGCATTTATGGCTGCATTAAACTTTGGATATTGTAATGTAGATAGCACTGATAAATTATTAACGTTAGTTAATTAGCAGAGCAAAATTTATATTGTTATAGTGGATGGCATATTCAATTAAATGTTAATTATTGTTCAAAAAAGTAATAGTTTATGTAGGATAAATATGCGATTTAACAGCATAACGTTTTTGTTATAAGCTTTATATACTGCATTATTTAATTTTAATCGGTAATGAATTACACCGCATTCATTACCGATTTTTTATGAATTATTTAAGACCTTATCATCACTATTTTTTAGTTAAAGCCAGCTAAAAATCAAGCTTAACAATATGAAAGTTTGTTCATATTTTAATGGTAATATTCCAGTGCTATACTTTTTTGACTAATAAAAAGACAGATATGAAATTAAATTCATATCTCTTATATTAGTGAAACTAAAGTGATTAAATTGATTATTAAAAATAATATAAAAATTATAATTATCCTTAGTTATAAGATTTTATAAAAATAAAAATTCAATTTAATTATTCCTTTTTATATTTAGCGCCGCTTCACTATGAATAATTTAGAACAAAGAATAACGGTAAAGCATTATCTATTTTGTCGAGCAAAATAATATTCGCTCTTAAATATGTAGTGTCATTATCATTCATAGGTGTTCTAGCTGCTTAAGTATAAATATTTATATCAGGCTGTAGCTATAAGGTATTAAATAATGTCGAATAAAAGTGGGGGCTTTTTTTCTTTCTTAATGAAAGATAAAATAATTGCTAAATCGGGGTTTAATCGCTGGCTAGTCCCGCCAGCATCTATTGCAATTCATTTATGTATTGGTTCTGTTTACGCATGGAGTATATTTAATCCTGCGCTAATTAGGGAGTTAGGGGTCGTTACTAGCTCATCTGGCGACTGGTCATTAAGTAATGTCGTTTGGATATTCTCTGTTGCTATTGTTTTTCTTGGCTTATCTGCTGCTGTCGCTGGAAAGTGGCTCGAAGAAGTTGGCCCTCGTTGTGTTGGTGTTACCGCCGCATTTCTTTGGGGCGGTGGCTTTATCATTGGTAGTTTTGGTATATCTACCCATCAATTATGGCTTGTTTACTTAGGCTATGGTGCCCTTGGCGGGTGTGGCCTAGGTTTAGGTTATGTTTCCCCTGTATCCACCTTGCTCCGTTGGTTCCCAGATAAGCGAGGGATGGCTACCGGTATGGCTATTATGGGTTTTGGTGGTGGTGCCATGATCGGCGCACCTCTCATCTCCTCGTTATTAAAATTCCATGCTGTAGCACCGACTTATCTAGGTACCGAAAGTAGTGTAAAACTAATAACTGAGGCAGGTAAGCGTTTTGCAGAAACAGCTTCTGGCACAGTAGAAGTTATTGTGGCAACCGCGCATGAAGCCGCGGAAATGGCCTTTCCTGGTGATGCAGGTGTTTATGTTGTTGGTACTGGTGATACTGGTGCAGCAGGCACATTTTTAACATTAGGCATTGTGTATTTTATTGTAATGATTGTCGCATCACTCTCATACCGTGTTCCTCCTGAGGGGTGGACCCCTGATGGGTGGACCCCTCCAGATAAAGATGCATCTGCCAAAAGCATGATTACTCATAACAATGTACATATTGATCAAGCATTAAAAACACCGCAATTCTGGAAATTATGGGTTGTTCTTTGCTTCAACGTAACGGCAGGTATTGGCGTTATAGGTGTTGCTAAAACCATGATGGTTGATATTTTTGGCTCAACGTTGCCTGATGTAGCGACCGCAACCTTTGCCGGCACTTATGTACTCATGATTTCGGTATTTAATATGTGTGGTAGATTTTTCTGGGCATCAATTTCCGATTTCATTGGAAGGAAAAACACTTACCATTTCTTCTTCGTATTAGGGACTATGCTCTACTTATCGATACCTTATGCTGCCTCTCAAGTAAGTGCTGATCCATCTACGGTATGGTTAATTATGTTCTACGCCGCAACAATGGTTATTTTCACTATGTATGGTGGCGGTTTTTCAACTATTCCAGCTTACTTAGCTGATATATTTGGTACTTTGCATGTTGGCGGAATACATGGCCGCTTACTTACAGCATGGGCTACAGCAGGTGTTCTTGGTCCATTTGCTATTACATACCTAAGAAATATGTCTGTGAATGATGCGATAGCCGATTTGGTTTCAAAAATAGATCCTGCGGTATTTCAAGCTAAATTTGGCTCTGCCGTTAGTCAGTTAAATGAGCTTGTTGCCGCAAAAACAGTAACCGTAAGTAATTTAATGGAATTAGTTCCAGCGGGTACTGTTGATCCAACACCAAGTTTATATAATAGCACTATGTATGCTATGGCTGGTTTGTTAGTTATTGCTTTTTTTGCTAACTTAACAATTCGTCCTGTAGCCGCTAAACATCATGTGGAAAATACGCATGGTTAACAGTTAGTATTTGACTGATAAAGAACAATAAAAGCCGCGTTAACTTATAGTTAAAGCGGCTTTTATATATTTATTTAGAGAATATTATAAATCCCAAGGTAGCATATCTTCTAAATCTGCAATATCACCACAAGCGGTCGACTCATAGCCAGCTAACTTTGATACTTCCTCATGAAACTTATCACTTTTTATTTCAGTAATTAAACGCTTTACCGAGAGTTCTTTTAGGGTATTTTGATGACAAACCAATACATAATGTTCAGTAGTTAATGGGATAAAATCTAAGCCGAATTGACGTGCTGCTGTTTCAATACCAATACCAACATCTGCCATCCCTGAAGCGACATAAGCGGCTATAGCGGAGTGTGTAAATTCAAACCGATCAAAGCCAATAACATCATTAGACTCAATTGATGACCTTGCTAATAATTCATCTATCAATAATCGTGTACCTGAGTGTTTTTGGCGATTAATAAATTTAACACTACTCTTTTTTAAATCTTCGATTTTAGAAATATTTTTAGGGTTATCTTTTTGAACTATCAAGCCTTGTTTACGTGTAACAAAGCGAATCACTTTATAGGTATTTGCTTTAAAGTATTTACTATAAATATCAATCAACCTTTGGCTAACAATATCAGTAGGTAAGTGAAATGCAGCTATATTGCACTCACCTTTACTTAACGCATCAAATGATTCTTCATAACTTCGGTATTGCAGATCTAATTTAAATTTATTAGTAAAGTTAGGTAGTAAAGCAATAGCATAACCATAGCTTGCTGCAATCTTTAACAAAGGCTCCTTAACCATTAAATGTTTTTGTATTTCTAAATTTAATTCTGACGCAATACTGATTAATTGAGGTTCAAATCGTGCTTGAGCTCTTTGTTCAGCCCAAAGTAACTTCTCACCTAGCGGTGTTAACAACGCCCCTCTTCCTTTTTTTAATTCAACTAAATCAGAACCGAAAAAATCAGTCCACTTTTTTAATACATTCCAAACATGGCGATAAGACATGCCTAACTCTGTTGCCGCTACCGTCAATTTTCCAGAATGATGGACAGAGCTGAGCAACACAAAAAGTCGAGGATCTACATACTCGCCCTGTTCATCATAAAATGACCACGCTGGTTTAATTTTAATTCTCTTAGACATCACTATTTTATCGGTCATTTTTCACCTTTTATTATTTTAATTTTAAAGTTTAGCTGTTTAAACCATAGATAATTTCTTGTTCTGCTAGTTTCTAATTTTTATATTTCACAATTAAATCATACCTTTAAATCGATTAAAAAAAGAACTCATTTATGAAATATTGTTCATATTCTTATAGCAAACCAATGGTGATATAGTCAGCGTATAAAAAGAACTATAGACAATAACAAATATGCAATTTATTTCATATATGTATTTTGTCACAACCATCTAGGAGTTTGTATGCAAATCGAATTATCTTCCCCATTGTCCAATGTGGAAAACATCATTGATTCTTTAAAAAACAAAAAAGGCTCTTTGCTACCTATATTACATGCCATTCAAAAAGAAGTGGGTTATATAGCACCTCAGGCAATAGAGAGAATAGCGACAAAGTTGAAACAAACACCAGCAGAGATTCATGGTGTCATTAGTTTTTATCATCAATTTCGTGTAGCCCCTCCAAGTGACTATCAAATTCAGATTTGCCGAGCAGAAGCTTGCCAATCTCGAGGAAGTAGGCAGCTTGAAGAACACGCCAAAGATCTTTTAAATATTGACTACCACGAAATGACAAATGATAAAAAATTCAGTTTGGATAGCGTTTATTGCCTAGGTAACTGCGCAACAGGACCTAACATTCGAGTTAATGATGATCTTCATGGTCGCATTTCTAATGAAAAATTTGAACAGATCATTGCTAATTTAAACAGCAAATCTAAGTGAGATAGACGATGAAAATTTTTATTCCACGAGAAAGTACCGCAATTTCATTAGGGGCACATGATGTTGCTCAAGCATTTACCGATTATTCATCTCAACACAATATTGACATCAGCATAATAAGAAATGGCTCCCGTGGGTTATATTGGTTAGAGCCGATGATTGAAGTTGAAACACCACAAGGGCGAATGGCATATGGCCCAGTAGAATCAGCAGATGTTGCAAGTATTATCGAAGACATCACTAATAATATCCTCCATGAAAAACAACCTGCGCATTCACTAGCACTGGGTTTAACAGAAAATATTCCTTATCTCAAAAAGCAAACACGCATAACATTTGCTCGCACAGGTATTATTGACCCAATTTCTCTAGCGGATTACCTCGCTTTAGATGGCTTCAAAGGTTTACAAAAATCACTTGAGCTATCTACACAAGAAATTGTGACAACGATTGTAGATTCAGGTCTTCGTGGCCGAGGTGGCGCTGCTTTTCCTACCGGTATCAAATGGCAAACGGTAAGAGATGCAACTGCCGAGCAAAAATATATCGTTTGTAATGCAGATGAAGGAGATTCTGGTACCTTTGCCGATAAATTAGTAATGGAGTGTGATCCCTTTATGCTAATTGAAGGAATGATTATCGCTGGATTGGCTGTTGGTGCGGATCAAGGATATATTTATTTACGTTCCGAATACCTTATTGCTGATGAAATATTACAACAAGCAATTGAAATTGCCTATGAAGCAGGTTATTTAGGTAATAACATTTGTAATAGCGGTAAAACCTTTAATTTAGAAGTAAGATTAGGCGCTGAAGCCTATATTTGCGGGGAAGAAACCGCTCTTTTAGAATCCATAGAAGGTAAAAGAGGCCTAGTGCGCTTCAAGCCACCATTACCAGCTTTAGAAGGGCTGTTTGGTAAGCCAACTATTGTAAATAATGTACTGTCGTTAGCTGCTGTTCCTTTTATTATGAGTGAAGGTAGTCATTCATATCAACAGTATGGCACTAATCGCTCACGAGGTACTTTACCTTTTCAGCTAGCGGGTAATGTTAAGCAAGGAGGCTTAATTGAATTACCGTTTGGCTCAAGTTTAAAAGATCTTATTGATGAATTTTCTGGTGGTACCGCCAGCGAACGTCCAATAAAAGCGGTTCAAGTCGGTGGACCATTAGGTGCCTATTTACCAACGAATAAATTAGATATCCCACTTGATTATGAAGCCTTTTCTAAAGCTTCTGCCGTGTTAGGTCATGGTGGCATTGTCGTCTTTGATGACAGCGTTGATATGCTAGAGCAAGCCCGTTTTTCAATGGAGTTTTGTGTTGTTGAATCTTGTGGCAAATGTACCCCTTGTAGAATTGGTTCAACCCGTGGTGTAGAAGTCATTGATCGTATAAAAAACGATGAGCGCCGCGCTGATAATATGGCTTTACTTAACGACCTTTGCGACACCATGGTTGATGGATCTTTATGTGCAATGGGCAGTATGACCCCAATACCAGTACGTAGTGCTTTCACTGATTTCCCTCAAGATTTCTATTTAACGACACAGGTAAACAATCATGATTAATTATTTTGATCCGGCAACAAACACAACCTCTAATAAGCCAATCGATTTTAATAAAGATTATGGCACTCCTGCCAGCACTTCAACACAAAAAGTGTCTATCGAAATTGATGGAGTAACAATAACAGTTCCTGCAGGTACCTCCGTTATGCGTGCTGCGGCAATGGCTGATATTAATATTCCTAAACTGTGTGCTACAGATAACATTGAAGCATTCGGTTCATGTCGTTTATGTGCTGTACAAATTAAAGGTATGCGAGGCTACCCAACATCTTGTACGACACCAGTAAAAGAAGGCATGGTAGTGTCTACTGAAAATAATGACATTGCAAAACTGCGCCGTAATATTATGGAGCTATACATCTCTGATCACCCACTTGATTGCTTAACCTGCTCAAGTAATGGAGATTGTGAATTACAAGATATGGCCGGAGCCGTTGGCTTACGTGAAGTACGTTATGGCTTTGATGGTGATAATCATCTTGACGCTAAAATTGATGAGTCGAACCCTTATTTCACTTTCGAACCGAGTAAATGTATTACCTGTTCTCGTTGCGTTAGAGCCTGTGAAGAAGTCCAAGGTACCTTTGCCTTAACTATTGAAGGTCGAGGTTTTGCTTCAAAAGTGAGTGCTGGTACTAGCGAAAACGACTTCTTATCTTCTGATTGTGTCTCTTGTGGTGCCTGTGTACAAGCTTGCCCTACTGCCACACTCACAGAAAAGTCAGTTATTGAAAAAGGCCAGCCAGAACATAGCGTTATTACAACATGTGCATATTGTGGTGTTGGTTGTTCATTTAAAGCTGAAATGAAAGGCGAAGAAGTGATACGAATGGTGCCCTACAAAGGCGGTAAAGCTAATCAAGGCCACTCTTGTGTAAAAGGTCGTTTTGCTTTTGGTTATGCTACCCATAAAGATCGCGTCACCGAACCTATGATCCGTGACAGCATTGATCAACCTTGGAAAGTTGTTAGCTGGGACGAAGCATTAGCGTTTTCAGCTAACAAAATTAAAAACATTCAAACTAAATATGGCCGAGAAAGCGTTGGCGGTATTACTTCATCACGCTGTACTAATGAAGAAACCTATTTAGTACAAAAGCTTATTCGCGCTGCTTTTGGTAATAATAATACCGACACCTGCGCACGTGTATGTCATTCGCCTACCGGTTATGGACTAAAAGCTACTATTGGTGAAGCAGCAGGAACACAAACCTTTGACTCAGTGATGAAGTCTGATGTGGTCATGGTTATTGGCGCAAATCCAACTGACGCCCATCCAGTATTTGCTTCACAACTACGTAAACGTTTACGCCAAGGGGCTGAGTTAATTGTAATAGATCCAAGAAGTATTGACTTACTAAATACCGCTCACATAAGTGCTAATCATCACTTACCATTAAAACCAGGCACAAACGTTGCCATGATCAATGCCATAGCACACGTAATACTTAGCGAAGGTTTAGAGGACAAAAACTTCATTGAACAACGTACCGATGAATACAACGAGTGGCGTGAATTTATTCTTGATGAGATCAATTCTCCTGAAGCAATGGAAAGTATTACCACCGTAAGTGCTGAACAAATTCGTATTGCTGCTCGTGCGTTTGCTAAAGCAAAAAATGGTGCTATCTATTATGGTTTAGGCGTTACCGAGCATAGCCAAGGTTCAACCATGGTAATGGGTATTGCCAACTTAGCATTAGCTACCGGCAATATTGGCCGAGAAGGCGTGGGTATTAACCCTTTACGTGGTCAAAATAATGTTCAGGGTTCATGTGATATGGGCTCATTCCCACAAGAGTTACCAGGTTATCAGCATGTAAGTGATGATGTATTACGTGCAAAATTTGAGAAAAATTGGGGAGTAACCCTAGACAACGAACCAGGGTTCCGTATTCCAAATATGTTTGATGCAGCTATTGAAGGAACGTTCAAGGCCATGTATGTACAAGGTGAAGATATTTTACAATCAGACCCTAATACCCAGCATGTACAAGCCGCACTAGCATCGTTAGAATGCTTAATTGTTCAAGATATTTTTCTAAATGAAACAGCATTATACGCTCATGTATTTTTACCTGGCTCTTCATTTTTAGAAAAAGATGGTACTTTTACCAATGCAGAACGACGTATCAATCGAGTGCGTAAAGTAATGAAGCCATTGGCTGAATTTGCCGACTGGGAAGTTACCCAAAAGTTATCTAATGCATTAGGCTATCCGATGAATTATCAACATCCATCTGAAATAATGGATGAAATTGCATCATTAGTACCTACGTTCAGTAAGGTTAGTTACGAAAAACTGGACAAGCAAGGTAGTATTCAATGGCCTTGTAACGACGAGTTTCCTGATGGCTCACCCATCATGCATGTGGACAACTTTCCAATTGGTAAAGGGCGTTTTGCGATCACGCCATACCTTGCCAGTGAAGACCGTGCTAATAAAAGATTCCCGCTATTACTCACTACTGGGCGAATACTCAGTCAATATAATGTAGGAGCACAAACACGACGTACCGACAATCAAACTTGGCACAAAGAAGACCTACTTGAAATACACCCTAATGATGCCGAAGAAAGAGGCATTAATGACGGTGACTGGTTAGGTATTACGAGTCGGGCTGGCGATACTGTCTTAAGAGCTAAAGTTAGTGAACGTATGCAAAGTGGTGTGGTATTTACTACTTTCCATCACCCGATAAGTGGAGCTAACGTTATTACCACCGACAGTTCAGATTGGGCAACAAATTGTCCTGAATATAAAGTTACCCCTGTACAGGTTGAAAAAGTCACCTCTCCATCAGATTGGCAGACGCGTTATAAAAAGTTTAGTGCTCAACAAAAAGAGCACTTTAAACGTTCACCTAAAAAACAAAAAGCTAGCATAGGAAGTTAAGTGTGACACTGGAAGATGAACCAAAATTACAAGCGAGCTATTTAACACTACCGGTAACTTATTGGAAACAAGGTAGTGGGCAAGAGCAATTAAATCTTGACTGTATCGCCGAAGAAGTCCCTATTGCAATGGTTTACAATGGAATTTCTCACGCGGTTATGATGGCCTCGCCTGCTAATTTACATGAATTTTCTTTAGGTTTTAGCTTATCTGAAGGCATTATCAATAACGTAACAGAAATGTATGATATTGAGCTTGTAACCAGTGAAAAAGGGATAGAAGTACGTATTGAAATTAGTTCTGAACGTATGATGTCTTTGAAATCACACCGACGTAATCTTACCGGCCGAACAGGCTGTGGTTTATGTGGGAGTGAATCACTGGAAACAGCTATTCGGCCGATTAAGAGTGTAACGCCACAACCGTTACCTTCTTCCCAAGTCATTCAGTATGCCCTGTCACAATTAAGTGAACATCAAAAACTACAAGCGCTAACTGGCGCAGTTCATGGTGCAGCCTGGTGTGACGCAGCGGGGAAAATAACTTTATTATGTGAAGATGTGGGTCGACATAATGCTTTAGACAAGTTAATTGGTAGTTTAGCACTACGTAAAATCAATACCCAAAGTGGCTTTGTTGTGATTTCAAGCAGAGCAAGTTATGAAATGGTACAAAAAGTGACAAGTGTCAATATAGCTACCTTGGTCGCAGTTTCGGCACCAACAGGGCTAGCTATAACCTTAGCAAACCAAGCCAATCTTAACTTGATTGGCTTTGCTCGACCAGGTAGACATACTTTTTATACCACATTCGATAAATAGTTAAAAATAGGAAGATATAGTGATGAGTAGTTCTCAAATTGAAAACTTAGTTAGTATGCTCAATCAAATTGCTAATAATAATAATTATAAAAAAACAGATGAAGAAACGGCAAAAGTCGTAGCTAATCATGTAAAAAGGTTTTGGGCACGTTCCATGAAAGAAAACATACTCAAGTATGCTGCTAATGATGGTGCACAGCTATCTCCCACCATAAAACTAGCATTAGCTCAACTATAACGTTATCCCTCGACTTAATAGAGGGAATATTATCAGTTCAACTTTAATGTTTTTATCAGACAACCAATTTGCAACCTAATAAATAATTGTCTGATAATAACAACCAATAGATTATTTGCATTCATATAACAGTATATTTAAGTTTCAATAGTTGAAAACGAGCGAGTGAATACTTATTCGAAGTAAAATATAAAGAAGAGTTTTAGAAAACCGTTTGAGCTATTTAAAATAATTCAAACGGTTACTAAAATTTGTGAGATGACACATAAGCCGGGTTTTGTATCTTCCATAGGAAGTGACAATCATTCGTCTAGGCCTTAAATCACTCTAAGGCTCAAGCAACCTACCCGGTTTCCACGCGAGCCACGCTTATATTACCAAAACTTGCGTTTTAATAATCATGAAACCCTATTTGGTCTTGCTCCAGGTGGAGTTTACCCTGCAATTACTGTTACCAGCAATCCGGTGCGCTCTTACCGCACCCTTTCAGCCTTACCTGTTCTATATTAATAAATTAAGATAGCCATCGGCGGTCTTCTCTCTGCTGCACTTGTCGTCGGCTTGCGCCGCCCAGGCGTTACCTGGCACCCTGCTCATCGGAGCCCGGACTTTCCTCCCCCCACTAAATAAATTCAGTAAGCAGCGATTGTCTAGTCAACTCGAGCGCATTTTACCTGTTAGTATTCTAATGAGCAAGGATCTGTTTCTCTAAACGCACTTATAACGATAAAGAAATATAATAATGAACACTCAATATAGCGATGTAATGCTTTATAGCTCTATACTTTTAAACTTAGTGCAATATCATAAAGTGCATTCTTTTTTACACCATAAATTTCAGCAACAATAGCACAGGCTTTTTTCGGTTTCATTTCAACTAACAATAACTTTAAAGTTTTAATGACTTCTGCAGAGATTTCATCTGGATCAGCCTTATAACCTTCAATAATTAACACCATTTCACCTTTAAGTTGATTAGCATCTTGTTCGAGCCAAGCAAGAAAATTTTCAGCGGTATCTGAATGGATAGTTTCAAAAGTTTTTGTTAATTCGCGAGCAATAACCACATAACGTTCGCCACCTAATGTAGCCACTATGTCTTTTACTGTGTCAATAGCCCGTCTAGGAGCATCATAAAAAACCATCGTTCTCGGCTCATTAATTAATGCTAATAACGTACTTTGTCTTGCACCAGACTTTGAAGGTAAAAAACCTTCAAACGAAAATCGATCTGTTGGTAGCCCAGCAACACTTAACGCCGCAATAGCAGCACAAGCACCAGGAATAGGCGATACAGGTAAATTTAAGCTACGACAATGTCGAACTAAATGAAAGCCAGGATCACTAATTAGCGGCGTTCCCGCATCAGAGACTAAAGCAATACTTTTTCCTTCTTGCAATAGTTGCGCAATATAATCTTGTCGTTGGCGTTCGTTATGATCATGCATTGATAATGTTTTATTCTTAATTGCATGCGCAGACAATAGTCTTTGTGTATGGCGAGTATCTTCACAGGCAATAATATCAACTTGAGTTAATACCGATAACGCTCTTGAACTGATATCACCTAAGTTTCCAATAGGCGTAGCCACTATATACAAAGTACCGGGATTTATTATGTTTTCACTCATTTCAACTTACTTCTTTCATTGATACTTATTAAGGTGCAGGATTTAGTTGAGACTCACTGCAATGGCGTTTATTATAAC
This sequence comes from Colwellia sp. 6_MG-2023, assembly GCF_030547765.1. NCBI lineage: Bacteria > Pseudomonadati > Pseudomonadota > Gammaproteobacteria > Alteromonadales > Colwelliaceae > Colwellia > Colwellia sp. 6_MG-2023. The sequence goes on from NZ_JAUOPP010000033.1 coordinate 37,330, forward strand.
CCTACACAGAGTTAAAAATGCATGGATTTTTCCACTTGAGTCAAACTAATTTTCTAGTGTTTAATTTATTTAAACAAAAGCACGCCAATGTATCTTTTATACTATTGATATTGATAGCCTTATTTATTTCGGCTTGTAGCTCGAAACCTACAACCCAAAAAGAAAGTACGCCAGTTTCTCAAGCGACGCTTAAGGAAGTCAAAACAACTGCAACAGCGGAAGAAAAACTCGCTGCGGCACAATCATTAAATGCTAAATTGCCTCGTGATGAAGAGTCATTACTTGCACAACAAGCAGTCGTTAATAAATTATTAATTGAAGCAAGTGAGCTTTTTCTTCAACAACAGAATTATGCTAAAGCACTTTTGTTAGCAAATGAAATTACAGCGTTTTATCAGGAAGACTATCAAAAAACTTACACATTATTAGTAATAAAAGCTCGTAGTTTATTCGCATTAAATTATTTACCGCAAGCTCTACAACAATTAGAACTAGCTAATGAATTGGTGACCTACACTACTAATGAGAGCACAATTCCATCACTACAACCATCTTTTGAATATTACCAAGTATTGAGTCAAGTATTAGCGAAAAAAGGATACAATGTATCAGCACTTACTGCGCAATTGAGTGCTTTCACTTTAAACGCTACCCCTACAAATGATGATATTCAAGCTATTTGGCATAACCTTGAAGTATTACCACAGTGGCAATTAAAACAACTTATTAACAATAAGCCACCATTAATTAAAGGCTGGGCAACATTACTCAATTATAGCCATCAGTTCGGTGCTAATCCCAAACAGTTTTCACGTTATTTAAGTTTATGGCAGCAACAAAACCCTGAACACCCTGGCATCAACATAATAGAGCAATTAAAAGCAACCAATTCCGCGATCCATAGCCCTGAGCGTATTGTCGAAAACAACATTGAAGATATCTCTGAAAATCGAAATAAAATTAACAACATAGCTATCTTGTTACCACTAAGTGGCAGCCAACAAAAAGCAGGCCTAGCCGCCCAACAGGGAATATTAGCCGCTTATGAAAGTGATAATCAAAACAACGCTGAAAATCACTTGAACAGCCATGAAAAAAGTAATATTTACTTTATTGACACTAACCAACTTGACTGGGAAAACTTAGCAGCACAATTTTCTGAACTTAATATTAATCAAGTCATTGGTCCCTTATTAAAACCAAATGTTGAACTATTTTTAGCATCAAGCATGCAAAATTTAGCTCTTCAAGTGCCAACATTATTATTGAACTTGCCCTTTGAACATCAACTTTCTGAAATTCAAGTTGCCTTATCTATGCGCCCAGAAGATGAAGCGGTTCAAGCTGCTGCCACACTCAGCCAGCAAGATTATCATAACCCAATGATATTAAGTCATAACGATAGAGTATCAAAACGTATAGCCCACGCTTTTAGACTACAATGGCAAGCCTCTACAGGAAAATCGGTAGAAATAGTTTATTTCACTCAAGGTAAACAAATGCAGGCAAGTTTGAAAGAAAATCTAGATATTAATGCTAGCCAAGATCGCATAAAACAATTAAGTAGCAGCCTAAAAAACAATATAAAATCAGAAACAAGAAATCGTCGTGATATTGATATGATTTATCTTATTGGTAGTGCTGCTCAAACTCGCTTAATTAAACCTTATATCGATGTAAATATCAGTCCATTCGCTAAAGTCATCCCTGTATATGCTAGTTCTAGAAGTCATAGTAATTTTAATGATAAATACAATGCAAGTAGTACTAATGATTTACATGGCCTTACTTTTACCCAAATACCTTGGTTGCTAGCATCAAAAGAGCAAAATAAGTCATTAAGCGAACTTAGCGATAGTTTATGGCCTAAACGTTCAGATAGCTTATCAAGAATATTTGCTATGGGATTTGACAGTTATCAACTTTTAAATAAACTCCCGCTTATGAAAAAAGCGCCTTATATTCGTCATTTTGGTCAAACAGGTGAGTTAACTTTAAATGATGAAAACATACTTACCCGAAGTCTTATTTGGGGTCAGTACAAAAATAACAAGGTGACACAAATTGGCATGGAATAAAACGCCAACAAGTCAGAGTAAAGGCAAAGCTAGTGAAGGCTTTGCCCAGCAATATCTAACCCAACAAGGTTTACTTTTTATAGATAAAAACTTTCACTGTCGAAAAGGTGAAATAGATCTTATTATGAAAGACGGAGATACACTCGTCTTCATTGAAGTAAAATATCGTAAAAATAACAACTTTGGCGGCGCCATTTCTGCCGTTTCTCAATCAAAACAACAAAAAATTAAACATTGTGTTGCATTTTTTCTGCATAAAGCCAATTTAAATGAATATAATACCCCTTGTAGGTTTGACGTTATTGCTCTAGAAGGTGATATTAACCAACCACAAGTTACTTGGCTAAAGAATGCTTTTTAGTCAATGTTTAAGCGATAGCAAAATACTGGAGTTATTTAGCCCACATGTTAGAACAGATCCAAAATAATTTTACCGAAAGTATTCAAACACAAATAGCAGCAACAGAGGCTATTTCTAGCGCTATAGAGCAAGCAGGCATGATGATGGTGCAATGTTTGTTAGCGGGTAATAAAATGCTTGCTTGTGGTAATGGTGGTTCAGCTGGACATGCTCAACACTTTTGTTCGCAATTACTGAATCGTTTCGAAGCAGAACGGCCAAGTTTACCTGCTATATCACTCGTTTCAGGTAGTGTCGTAATAACTTCTATCGCTAATGATGGCCAGTATAATGAAGTCTTTTCAAAGCAAATTCGTGCCATTGGTAATAATGGTGACATTTTACTAGCTATCTCAACCAGCGGAAACTCACAGAATGTAATTAAAGCAGTTGAAAGTGCAGTATCTCGTGACATGCCTATCATTGCATTAACAGGTCATGACGGGGGTGATATTGCCGGTTTATTAGGTGAAGGAGATGTTGAAATTAGAGTACCATCTTCTAGAACTGCGCGTATTAACGAAGTGCACCTCATTGTGCTGCACTGTTTATGTGAAATTATTGATACAACATTATTTCCACAATCGGAGCTTTGATTAACTATGGCTATTTTATCTAAAATTTCGAAGAATCGACCAACAAAAATTGTTAGCACACTACTCCTATTAGGTATTTTACAAGGTTGTACAGCAGTCACAGTAGTCGCTATTACTGCTGGTGCAAGTATGGCAACAGATCGTCGTAGTATAGGTAATCAAATTGACGACCAAACTATTCAAGTTAATGCTTATAATCGTATCGCAAAAAATAAAGCCTTAAGTGACAATACAAATTTACACCTAACAAGCGTAAATGGTTCGGTATTGATTATTGGGCAAGCACCTACCACTTACCTTAAAGATCAAGCAATCAAGATTATTAGCGAAATTGAAGGGGTAGTACGTGTACATAATCAAATACGTATTGGTAGTATTACTTCGGTAACTACACGCACCAATGATATATGGCTAACTTCAAAAGTAAAAACGGCCTTATTTTCTGATAGTAGTGTTAATGGTAAGAACATTAAAGTTATCACAGAAAATGGCGAGGTTTTCTTAATGGGAATTGTATCTAAAAAAGAGGCTGATGCTGCGGTAAATATTACTCGTAACATTAGTGGAGTTAATAAGGTATTTAAAGCGTTTGAATATATTTAACCGTTAACTGTATTGTTAACAACCCAAACATTAATCAATGCTGATATTCGTTATAAGACGATGTATTCTGTCGGTTACAGAATACATCGTATCTTCGCTTTGAGAATGCTTTTATCATTAGTAACTAAAACATTATCCTCTTAAATAAAGACTTATGGTGTAAATAAGATTCTTTACTCAAACTATAGTCCATCATCCTAATATAATTAAAAACCTTACTATTTAAAGTTCAATAAAAAGGTTTTATATAAACAAGTTATAGAACGAGAGCCCTATTTTTACTTAATAACTTTTAAACTAGCTTTACTTTTAGACGACTTTTTCAATTCTGCTGGTTTATCACCAGAGGAAACACTACTCAGACTCGGCTTAGTTTTTGCCTTGGCTTCAGTCTCATCAGTAATCAAACTATCTTTAGCATTAATCTCATCATCACTTGGGTGCTCTACTGCAAATGAAGTACCAGCACCATTTTCTTTAGCATAGATAGCTGAAATTGCGCCATAAGGTACGGTCATATGCTCGAGTTTTCCGCCAAAACGCGCACTAAACTCAATAGCTTTTTCACCCATAGCAATACTGCCAACAGCAGGTGATGCTATATTTAATACAATTTGACCATCATTGACATAAGACATAGGCACCAAAACACCGTAAACACTCACATCTACTACAATGTATGGCGTTAAATCGTTGTCTGAAATCCAGTCATAAAAAGCCCCAACTAAATAAGGCTTATTAGAAGTCATTTTTATAGAAGTCGCGTCAACCATATTAAGCAGGATGACCAAAACGTAATTCACGTTCATCTTCAGTTAATGAAGCTTGAAATGATTCACGTTCAAATAAGCGTAACATGTAAGTTTTCAGCTCTTTTGAGCCATCAAGACCTTCAAGTTCAATACCAAAAGCAGGTAAACGCCATAGTAATGGTGCTAAGTAACAATCAACTAAGCTGTACTCTTCACTCATAAAATAAGGAGCTTCATTTAATATTGGAGCTACACTCAACAAGCTTTCTTTTAACTCTTGACGTGCTTTTTGCGCTTGCTCAGCACTACCCGTTAAAATAGTTTTTGCTAAGCTATACCAATCATTTTCAATACGGTGCATCATTAAACGACTACGGCCACGTGATACTGGGTAAACAGGCATTAATGGTGGATGAGGAAAACGTTCATCTAAATATTCAATAATAATTTTAGCTTCATAAAGGGCTAATTCACGATCAATCAATGTTGGCACTGTTCCATAGGGATTTAAATCAATCAAATCTTCCGGTAAGTTTGCCAAATCAACATAATTAATATCAACACCAACACCTTTTTCTGCTAATACTATACGTGTTTGATGACTATACATATCATCAGCATGCGAGAATAACGTCATTACTGAACGTTTATTTGCTGCTACGGCCATAGGGCCTCCTATTCTTTATAAAACAAAAGCGCGATGAAGTTTCCTTACGTGGAAACCCGTCGCGCTATAATATCACCTTAAAGTAAGCCTAATTACTTTCTTCAAGTTAACCGTCTACATTGTTATTAATGTATGTCTTTCCAATATTCTCTCTTAAGGAAATAAGCAATAATAAAGAAGACAAACAAGAAAATTAATACTTTGTAGCCTAAGCTTTTACGTTCTAACTTACTTGGCTCACCAACGTATTCTAAAAAGTTAGTTAAATCACGAACAACAACATCATACTCTTCTGTTGTTAAACTACCACCCATCGCAGGTGTCATGTGCCCATGTTCGTCAAGTGAACTAACACCTTGCAGATCTTGTAACACATGTGGCATACCAACATCTTTAAATACTTTGTTATTTACACCAAATGGACGACTATCATCCATATAAAAAGAACGTAAATAAGTATATATCCAATCTGGGCTACGTAAACGTGCTTCTAACGTTAAATCAGGTGGCGCTGTACCAAACCAACTAGCGGCTTCTTTTTTAGGCATAGTGTTGGTGATATGATCACCAACTTTTTCGCCTGTGTACATGTAATTTTCAACACCATCTGCATTATCAATACCTAAATCAGTAAAGGTACGATTATAACGTTGATACCCTAATTGGTGACAACCTAAACAATAATTAACATACGTTTTAAAACCATTTTTTAATGATTCTTTATCTGATAAATCATTATTTGCTTTGTCTAGTTGCATACTTGGACCTGCCGCCGTGGCAAATAATGGAACAAGCGCACATAAAATTAACAGTAATTTTTTCATTAGTGAGAAATCCTCGTTGGTACAGGCTTACATTTTTCATTCTTAGAATAGAACCAAAGTGCTACGAAGAAACCAAAGTAACCAAAGCTTGCAATAGTACCAATTAAATTAGCTACAGGTGTTGCTGGTAAAGTACCTAATACACCTAGAATAATAAAACAAATTGCAAATTGAATTAAATTAAACAAGTGCCATTTAGAGCGATACTTAACAGATTTCACTACACCACGATCAAACCATGGTAATAAGAACAATACAATAATGGCACCAAACATAGCAATAGCACCTAATAACTTATCAGGAACAACACGTAAGATTGTATAGAAAGGACCAAAGTACCAAACAGGTGCGATATGTTCAGGTGTTTTTAACCCATTAGCAGGTTCAAAGTTCGGAGCCTCAATAAAGTAACCCCCACCTTCAGGCGCAAAGAACATCACCCAACAGAATAAAATTAAGAAACCAGCAACACCCATAATATCTTTTACAGAGTAATAAGGGTGGAATGGTATTGCATCCACAATATCGTATTTATCCGTATATTGCTTATGGAATTTAAACTTGCTTAATTCTTCAGGTTTAACACTACCTTTAGGTTGTTTTACATCTGTACCTTCAGGGTTATTTGAACCAACTTCATGTAAAGCAAGAATATGTAAGAACACTAGAATAACTAAAACTAATGGCATCGCGATAACATGTAGTGCGAAAAAGCGATTTAATGTAGCACCTGAAATAACATAATCACCACGAATCCATAATGTTAAATCATCACCAATAACAGGAATAGCACCAAAGAGGGAGATAATAACTTGTGCTCCCCAATAAGACATATTACCCCAAGGTAATAAATAGCCCATAAAAGCTTCAGCCATTAATACTAAGAAGATCAACATACCGAAGATCCACAGTAATTCACGTGGTTTTTGATACGAGCCATACATAAGGCCACGCATCATGTGTAAATAAACAACCACAAAAAATGCTGACGCGCCGGTAGAATGCATATAACGTAATAACCAACCATAATCAACGTCACGCATAATATATTCAACACTGGCAAATGCACCATCACCAGATGGTTCATAGCTCATGGTTAACCATACGCCGGTTAAAATTTGATTTACAAGTACTAACATAGCTAAAGAGCCGAAGAAGTACCAAAAGTTAAAGTTTTTCGGCGCAGGATATTGTGCAACATGCTTATTCCAAGCATCAGTTACTGGTAAACGCTTATCTATCCAAGCCATAAAGTTTGCCAACATTATGCTTCTCCTTCACTAACACCAATTAATAATGTGTTGTCATTAGTAAATGAATGCTCTGGAACCATTAAGTTTAATGGTGCAGGAACCCCTTGAAATACACGCCCAGCCATATCAAATTTACTACCATGACAAGGACAAAAGAAACCATCTTTAACACCGTCGACAAACTGTTCATAGTCGCCACCATGATAAGTTGGAGCACAACCTAAATGAGTACAAACGCCCAGCGCAACTAAAAATTCAGGTTTGATAGAACGATAAGCATTAGTAGCATAAGCTGGCTGTTGAGCTTCTTCTGAATTAGGATCACGTAATTTATCATCATGCTTGGCTAAGCTATTAACTGTTTCTTCAGTACGTCGTACGACATAAACAGGTTTACCACGCCACTCTGCACGGATTAATTGACCTGGCTCTATTTTACCTACATTGACTTCTACTGGAGCACCCGCAGCTTTCGCGCGAGCACTTGGATTCCACGAACCAATGAAAGGCACAGCCACACCGACCACACCGGCACCACCAACAACAGCAGTAGCCGCCGTTAAGAAGCGTCTGCGGCCGTTATTTACAGGCACATTGCTCATTCACACTCTCCAATTCATATTGATTACCAAACAATTATTATTAGCTTTATTACTTATGCATTATTTCAGGATGAATAAGCAACATGCCTTATTTTTGTTTGATCAAGTTTATACCAAGGGGTACATCGACAAAAAATTTTTATGATCATAAAGAAATAGGTCGTTTTTTACAAGGTAAAAAGTCAGCTAAGTGTGGTAGATATCAAAATATTTTGATATTGATCATTATAAAAAGTAACTTACACGAAAAAGATTGGGATATTAATGAATAAGATTTTGAATCAAGTTACAGGTGACAACAGTCATCCTTACAGAAATGCCCTACGAAAGAATTGAATACCAACATCGTAGGGGCGAATTTATTCGCCTACTACGCCTACTAATAATGGGATATAACATAATACAGATGTTATTGATGTGTATT
>NZ_JAUOPP010000034.1:0-38454 GCF_030547765.1 Colwellia sp. 6_MG-2023
AGAAAATAAGCCAACCCTTAATATTAATGACGTAGAGAAGAATGCTATGGTTAGGGCTTAACCCGATCTGAGGTTAACAAAAACATTGTTAGACGAAGGTGTTCGACATCACCGTAGGGGCGAAGGTGCTCAACATCACCGTAGGGGCGAATTTATTCGCCTAATAATAAGAGCAGACGACACTCGGGGTCATGACCGGTATTCAGAAGGACAATCTATGCTTTGACTGACATCAATTATTTTTGATAGAGATAGTGTTTATGAAGGTAAAACCTAATATTACTTAGGTTTCTTTATTTTATCATAGTATAAAGCGTAACCACGTGCAGCCTTGCTTTCATCAGAAGGGTGCATTGACACAATATTTAACAATTGTTTTGCTAAGGTAAATAACGCTTCTTTATCACCTTTCACTAATTCAATTTCAATCTCGTTAATTACGACACTTGGCTGTGCCGGCGTGGTAGAAATATCGCCACTGTCTAACGCTAATTCAATAATATTATCACCTTGATAAATAAGCCAAGTGTGTCGTGAGAAATTAGTAGAAAATAAAACCTGTAAACTCTGTTGTAATGCCATTACATCGACATTTTCAGGCCAAATATGAGATGGAAACAATGCTAAATTTACTATTCTACTTTCTATATCAACGTTATACTCTGGTCGTTGATGCAGGCCATCTTTAACTATGCCTGCCGTTTTAATAGTTTGTTCATGTTTGTCGCCTCTAGTTCGAATTCTCAAACCAAAGTCCATTTTTCTCAAGTCTAAATTATCATTATCAAAGTAGTCATTGATAAGTTGGTTTTGATTTTTTTCAAAAGTAATGTTTTTAGTATTTAGCATAGTGGTTATAGCAGTAACAATTTCGCTATTATCGTTATACTTACTTGATAGTTGATATTTTAATTCTATTTCTGTTGTCATTTTCTCAAACTTTTATTTTGCCCATTCCATTATAGAGTACACTTTGTTTATCAAGAGGCCAAAGGATTCTTAATCTTAACTTGATATAAATACGCCAAACACATAATATCTCCTTTTCAATGATTTACTTTTACTAATTGGCTGATCCATGAATTCTCCTATATTACATTTAAAAAAACTAATTAAGCACAACACCCTTGGTTTTATCGTGCTTTTTTTTGCTGCTTTCTCTGCTCATGCAGAAAATCAGCAAGGTTATATTATTGATGACTTAAGCATTTTTATGCATGCAGGCCCTGGTACTAATTATCGTATTTTAGGTTCAATAAATGCAGGGGCTGAACTAAAAACAACCGGTAATACTTCGAACGATTATAGTGAAATAATTGATAACAAAGATAGAGTGACTTGGGTTGAAACTAAGTATATTACTCGCCAACCTGGGTTAAGCTTTGTTGTTGCAGATATAAAAGAAAAGCTAGCAAATGGTAATGACTATACTGCTCAACTTGACGGTGAAGTTAATGAATTAAAGAGTAATATTAATTTAATTAACGAAGAGAAAAACCAGTTACAAACAGAGCTTAAGCAGGTAAAGCAAGCACTAGAACAAACGCAAAATAAATTAAAAGGTCAAGACACAGCCATTAAAAAAGAATGGTTTTTTAATGGGGCTATTGTTTTAGGCTTAGGCTTAATTTTAGGACTTATTTTACCTAAACTATTTACGCGTCGCAGAGCTTCAATGGATAACTGGGGTTAACACCTTATTTATATAGATCTAGCCGCTAAAATTTATGCGATAAAGGCTAGATCTGTATAAAAGTAACCATTACTCATAATATTACTGATAACAGAGACTGCTCTGTTACTGGATAATGATCACCTATTAAGAATCGAACTCGTTAATGAAAACAACCAAGACTTTCGCACCGAACTGGTATAACACTTATGCCATACATTTTTTCCGCTTAATACTGAAGCATATATTACCCGCTTCTTGGTTTCGCTCGGCTTTACCTAAAGTCAATGAGCGTAACGCCGTTGATGGTTTTTTCAAATTAGAAATAGTGAGCCATTGTTGGGGCTATTCTAATATGCTTGCTTATCAGCTAAGTTCTTTTATTAACTATCCGCCCAAAAAATGTGCGCTAACCGTAACAGTTTTTTATGCTAAAGAAGATACTAAATGCCAAGCGGTGTTAGACTTTTTTAGCCAAAAAAAGGTGGAAAACGTCACATGGAATTTTCAAGCGCTACCCAAAGAGAAGTTGTTTAGACGTGCCATCGGTCGAAACATGGTCGCGCGCTCGACTGATGCTGATTGGTTATGGTTCACTGACTGCGATATTATTTTTCATGAAAATTGTTTAGATTCGTTAGCTGAACAACTACAAGGTAAGCAAGAAGCCTTGTACTACCCAAGACAAGAATGTACTACTGAAATGCTTGCACAGGATGATCCTATGTTACGCAAAGACAGTGAGCCGCAGCTAGTAAATATTGATACCGCAGGTTTTAGCTTACACTCACGTGATAAAGCAAAAGGCGCTTTCCAAATAGTACATGGCGATGTAGCGCGTGCTATTGGTTATTGTGACGGTTTATCAATTTATCAAACCCTTTCTGAGCATTGGTGTAAATGTTATGAAGATAGAGAGTTTCGCTGGTTACTTGGCTCAGAAGGTGTTCCGCTTGAGGTAGATGGCGTTTATCAAATAAGACATGTTTATAAAGGTAGATACAAAGAAAATACTTTTCGCTCAAAACTGAGAAGTAAAATTAGACGTATACAAGAGTAAACCTACGTAACTTTGCTTACGATAGACATATAGATAAGCCTAGAGATAGATAAGTTTAGACAAAGAGCAATTGAGAGTTTCAATAATCGTTATGACTAATTATTTTTTTATATCATCACCTTTACATTTTTTCATTGCGACTAATTTAGCGATTTCGCATCAAGGTGATAACAATATTGCTATCTTCATTAGTAAAAATGAAGAAACCGCACAGCAGTATTCAAAAGCGACTCGACATTGCACTGACATTTTCCAACAAACCTATGAACTATCTGTTGACGATGAACAAGCTAAGTTTTCTAAAAGAAAAGTACGCTTTGCTCAGTTAAAAGCGTTAATCTCGTCAACAATACCTGATCGGATATTTACGGGTAGCGATAGAAGAATGGAGTTTCAATTTGCTATGCATCAAGCAAGCAAGGTAAATGCTGAGGTGGAAGGCATTTATATTGATGATGGTACGGTAAGCTACCTTGGGCATAAATCTATCAATAGCATAGTGCATAAATATATAGATCCAACACTAAAAAAACTCGTTTATGGTTTATGGTGGAAGAATCCCTTAACCACAGGGAGCTCAAGTTGGATTTCAAAAGCTTATTTAGCCGTACCTGAAGAAGCTCACCCGTTATTAAAAACAAAAGAGTTGATAGCGCTTGATCAAGAGGTTTTTTCAAGTCAGGCTTTCCTTGATGTTAATGCCTTTTTAATTCAAAAATACGACGCCTTAAATACGATAAACTTTAGTGATGTAAAAGCGGTTTTATGTTTACCCAACGAATCTTTTTATTTAAAAAACCCGCAATTTTTACAGCAAATCAAAAACACTATTCTTAAACATTTTCAGCCTCAGAATATTGCTATAAAAGCACATCCTAAAAGTAAAGATATGGCATTATTAACACAGATGTTTCCAGAGAGCATTGCGCTACCAAATACCTTAGGAATGGAACTTCTTTTACCTAAGCTGTCTAACGACACATCGATTATTGGTGATGTATCAACAGCACTGTTAACCGCAAAGTGGCTTAAGCCCAGAGTAACGGTGCAAGCGTTTGAAGTGAATAGTGACATGTCAAAACAGTTGAAAAATTTATTCCATAGCTTAGGAATAACGTTTCTGTCGCTTGAGCCTGTTTAACGCTTTTTTGTTAAAGAAGTTTTCACTAAAAATTCCAAAGGAATTAGTAAATGTTTAAAATTTTAGATTGTACCTTACGTGATGGCGGATACTATAATCATTGGGATTTTTCACCTGATGTTGTACAAGCTTATATTCTTGCGATGGTCGCAGCCAAAATCGATTATGTTGAGTTAGGTTTAAGAAACTTTGCCCAACCGGGTTTCCTTGGCGCTTTTGCTTATACCTCTGAGGATTTCCTTAATCGTTTAGATTTACCTGAAGGCCCAACTTATGGCGTAATGATAGACGCTAAAACTATTTTAAATGCTAACCTATCAGTTGAAGATGCTGTTGATGCCTTATTTGTTAATCGTGCTAAAAGTAAAGTGGACTTAGTTCGTATTGCTGCACATTTTCATGAAGTAGAACACTCAGAGCCTATTGTTAAAGCGCTTAAAGATAAAGGCTATATTGTTGGCTATAACTTAATGCAAGCGGGTGGTAAGCCTTCTTCATTGATCGCTGAAAAAGCAAAAATAGCACAAAGCTGGGCGGGTTTAGATGTTTTATATTTTGCCGACTCACTAGGTAATATGGATGGCAACGAAGTTAAACGTATCGTATCAGCCTTAAGAGAACATTGGCAAGGTGAGCTAGGTATTCATACACACAATAATATGGCAAAAGCGCTTGATAACTGCTTAACTGCACGTAGTGTTGGTGTTAAGTGGTTAGACAGTACCATTACCGGTATGGGTCGTGGTGCTGGTAATGCACAAACAGAAAACTTATTAGCGGTCGTTTCTCAAGAAGAAAATAATTATGTTGCTGCCCCCGTTTATGAGTTAGCCATTCGTCATTTTGAAAAAATGCAAAAAAAATGTGGCTGGGGCAGTAATTTATTGTACTTTTTAGGTGCTCAAAATAACTTACACCCAACTTATATTCAAAACCTATTGTCTGATAGCCACTTTGGTACTGATGAAGTTATTGGCGCGATTGAGTATTTAAGCCAACAAGAAAATAAATCTTCTTATGTGAGTGATGTCTATCGCTCTGCTCTATCTTTCTCTGGCGAGAAAAAGCCAGTCAGTGGTACATCCGTTTTATGTAATATAGCGGCCAACAGAGAAGTATTAATTATTGCCAATGGCCCTGGTTTACATAAATATTTACCTGATGTCATTGCTTATATTCAGAAGAAAAATCCTATTGTAATCGCGATTAACGTCATTACTGAATTAAGTGATGTTGTTGATTATTATTGTTTGTCTCACAACAACAAATTTCTTTCTGAGTCAGCAAGCTATAATACGCTAGTAAAGCCAGTAATTTTACCAAAACATAGATTTAGTAATGAAGAGCTAGCACTGTTTTCACCAAGTTGCCCATTAATGGATTATGGCCTAGCAGTACAAACAGGTGAGTTTTATACAGAAGAAACAAGCTGTGTGATTCCTTTTGATATAACCGTTGCTTATGCCTTCTCGGTTGCTGAAAACATGAAAGCTAATAACGTAACACTCGTTGGTTTTAATGGTTATGATAGTAATGATACACGTCAATTAGAAATGCTTGAAACGCTCAATTTAATGCAAAACTTCCAAATTAGTCATCATTTATTAGCACTAACCCCAACAACTTACCCTGTTGCTCAAGGATCAATTTATGCGCCTGTTTAGTGATTACGATCTACTTATCTTTGATTGTGATGGGGTAATACTTGATTCGAATACTTTAAAAATTGATGCAATGAGAAGTGCATTAACTGAATTTGATATCACTACAGATGAAGTAAACCGCTGCGCGCTATTTTTTGCCGAAAATTTTGGTAAGTCTAGGTTCTATCATGTTGATTATTTTGTTAAAGAACTACTCAATATCAGTGCTTCAATGGCTGAGCAATTTAAAGCTGATTTATTAGCCTCTTATTCAAGAAAGTGTAAAAGCTTATATTTGCTGGCTGACAGTACCCCATTCATCAATGACATATTTGTTAAAAGCAGCGCAATAAAATATGTCGCAAGTGGCTCAGAGCAACAAGAGCTAAGAGATGTTTTTCAACAACGGGCATTAGATCATCATTTTATAGAAATACTCGGTTCGCCTGAAAAAAAGGTTAATCACGTTACTCAGATTTTAGCTAATCACCCAACATCAACAGCAGTAATGATAGGCGATGCAGTATCTGATCTTGAAGCAGCAAAAGATAATAATATCGATTTTATATTTTACAGCCCATTATCAAACGTTGAAGAGAAAATGCGCGCTTTATGCTTAAAATATAATTATCGAATAATTAACTCCTTTGAAGAGGTTTTAAAAGAACTATGAATACACAAAACTTTGCCGTTGTTATTCCAGCAAGATTTCAATCTTCTCGCTTTCCAGGAAAACCATTAATCGATCTTTGTGGAAAACCTATGATTCAGCATGTTTGGGAGCGTTGTTGTGAAGCAGTAGGCACCGAAAAAGTCTATGTTGCAACCGATAGTGATGATATTGAGCAAGTAGTAACACGCTTTGGTGGCGCGGTAATAAGAACAAGCAGTGACTGTTTAACCGGCACGGACAGACTTGCCGAAGCAAACCAAACCCTTGATTGTGATTTTATTATCAATGTACAAGGAGATGAGCCGTTAATAAGTCCTGACGATATTAATACCGTAGTTAGTGCCTATTTAGCCGGTGATGGTGCTGTTGTTAATGCTATGTGCGAAATTACTGATGAACGTGAATTTAATTCTACCACTGTGCCTAAAGTAGTTTGCGATCAATCAGGCAAACTTTTGTATATGAGCCGTGCAGGTATTCCATTAACAAAAAATGGTGAATTCAAATTTGCGCATAAACAAGTGTGTATTTACGCTTTCTCTAAGGCGCATCTTAAATTCTTTTTAGCCAATCAGAAAAAAACACCATTAGAGTTAGTTGAAGATATTGAAATATTAAGGTTTCTAGAATCTAACTACAGCGTACAAATGATAAAAGTTGATAGTGGCTCTATGGCTATTGATGTTCCTGAAGATGTTGAACGTGTTGTTCAAGCCTTACAACGCTTGGGCTAACTGCATAAATTTAAGCAAACTCGTTTTATAGTGCTAATCATAAACAAGCCAATAATACAGTAAATTCATCTGTACTAAAGTGTGATTAAAGCTCACTTATATCCTTTGTTATAGCGCTTTGTTATAGCGCTTTGTTATAGCGCTATACAATTAAATCATTGACACTAATTAGGTAAATGCGTTATTAATAGCATATTGAATAGTTTTTACTTAAAAGAGAATACTTATTAGCTTTTTTTACATTTTTAAACAAATACCAATAATGAATGCTAATAACAAAAAAGAAATGATTAAATTAATTAAGCACAATAGAATTAATCTCCTCCTCCTCGCACTCAAAGTGCGCGGCTAGGTTTTATTGCTTATTAATTAACATTTTCAGAGATTACTCAATAAGAGGTTACTCTAAAAATAAAAACAGATAATAAATAATTAAAACCCGCGCTAACTAACGCGGGTTTTTTTACGTCTATGCGTTGGTTAGTTTTTTAATAATATTAGCAAACAGTATTAGTAACAATATTAGGCATACAAGGATACAAACATGAGCAATATCACATCAACCTCACCAGGTTCAGCTACAAATAATTCGTCCTCAACAGATAATGTGATTATTTTTGACACCACGTTACGTGATGGTGAACAAGCACTAAATGCCAGTTTGTCTGTGCATGAAAAATTACAAATTGCATTATCGCTTGAACGTTTAGGCGTAGATATTATGGAAGTAGGTTTTCCTGTTTCTTCTCCTGGCGACTTTGAATCAGTTCAACAAATAGCACGTACCATAAAAAATGCTCGTGTTTGTGGATTAGCCCGTGCAGTAGAAGCCGATATTGATGCTTGTGCGCAATCATTAAAAGTGGCTGATCAATTTCGTATCCATACCTTTATTTCTACATCAGATGTTCATGTACAACAAAAGTTGAAGAAAGAGTTTGCTGACGTTCAAGCGATGGCAGTACATGCAGTGAAATATGCACGTAAATTTACTGATGATGTTGAATTTTCTTGTGAAGATGCTGGCCGTACACCTATTGATAATTTATGCCGTATGGTTGAAGCGGCTATTAACGCAGGTGCAACAACCGTTAATATTCCTGATACTGTCGGCTATACGCTACCTTTTGAGTTTCAAGGGATTATTACCAACCTATTTAACCGCGTACCAAATATTGATAAAGCAATTATTTCAGTGCATTGCCATAACGATTTAGGTTTAGCGGTGGCTAATTCAATGGCAGCAGTACAAGCAGGAGCTCGTCAAATTGAATGTACTATCAATGGTATTGGGGAACGTGCAGGTAACTGTTCTTTAGAAGAAGTGGCGATGATCATGCAAACACGCCAAGCCTTGTTAGGCGTACATACTAATATTAACCATCAAGAAATTGCTCGTACTTCAAAATTAGTAAGCACTGTTTGTAATATGCCGGTGCAATTAAACAAAGCAATTGTTGGCGGCAACGCCTTCAGTCATTCGTCAGGTATTCACCAAGATGGTATGTTAAAAGCCAGCAATACCTATGAAATAATGACGCCTGAAAGTGTCGGTATTGCAAAAACAAAATTAAACTTAACCTCTCGTAGTGGTCGTCATGTTATTAAGCACCGTATGGAAAGTTTAGGCTATCAAGAGTCTGACTATGAAATTGAAGAGCTTTATGCTGATTTCTTAGCGTTAGCGGATAAAAAAGGTCAAGTTTTCGATGACGACTTAGAAGCGTTAGTATTTAAATTACAACAAAAAGATTTGAAAGATTTTTTCAGACTAGAACGCATCAATGTACAATGTGGCGATGGTGATTTTGCGACCGCCAGCATTAAATTAATCTCTGGTGAAGCGTCTGTTGAAGGTGAAGCAAATAACAGTAAAGTACACGCCGCGACTGGTAACGGGCCGGTAGATGCGCTTTATCAAGCAATTAAACAAAGTGTTGATATTGAATTTGAAGTGAGTGATTACACAATTTCAAATAAAGGCTCAGGTGAAGATGGCTTAGGACAAGCAGATTTAGTAATTACTTGGCAAGGGCGAAACTTTCATGGCTATGGTTTAGAAACTGATGTTATTGAAGCCTCAGGCCAAGCATTGATTCATGCACTAAATAGTATTCACCGTGCTATAACAATTGCTGATTTAAAGTCAGCTAAAAAGTAAACACAAAAACACTGTCGCAGGCGTTTAAGTAATTTAGCGTCTGCCAGATGCATAAAACTTCAGAATACATTTACTATTTAAGCTGTTTTTATTAAATATGCATCATCTAAGCGCAATTTTAAACCGTAATTCAAAAATTTAAAGAGAAATACAAATGTCTAATATAGCAATTTTAGCCGGTGACGGTATCGGCCCAGAAGTCATGGTTGAAGCTAAGAAAGTATTAACGACCATCGCAAAGAAATTTGATTTAGAAATAAATACTAAAGATTATGATATTGGCGGCGCAGCCATTGATAATCACGGTAATGCCCTCCCCGATTCAACAATGAAAGGTTGTGAAGCTAGCGATGCTATATTGTTTGGTAGTGTTGGTGGCCCTAAATGGGCAAACTTGCCGCCAACTGAGCAACCAGAGCGTTGTGCTCTATTAGGGCTTCGTGGTCATTTCGATTTATTTTGTAATATGCGCCCAGCAACTTTACAGCCAGCTTTATCTGCACTATCTACTTTACGTAGCGATATTTCTTCTCAAGGTTTTGATGTATTAATTATTCGTGAATTAACGGGTGATATTTATTTTGGTGAGCCAAAAGGACGCAAAGGTGAAGGAGAAGATGAAACAGGTTTTGATTCGATGTTTTATTCACGTCGTGAAATAAAACGTATTGCTCACCTTGCTTTTCAGGCTGCAAAAAAACGCAATAATAAAGTAACGTCAGTAGATAAAGCCAATGTACTTGCCACGAGCCAATTATGGCGTCAAGTCGTTGAAGAAGTTGCTGTAGAATACCCAGAAGTTGAATTAGAGCATCTTTATGTCGATAACGCCGCAATGCAGTTAGTACGTGATCCAAACCAATTTGACGTAATGCTGTGTCCTAATTTATTTGGTGATATTTTATCTGATATATGCGCGATGATTACTGGCTCTATGGGCTTATTACCTTCTGCAAGCTTAAATGAAAAAAGCTTTGGTATGTATGAGCCAGCTGGCGGCAGCGCACCCGATATTGCAGGTATGGGTATCGCTAACCCTATTGCACAAATTTTATCAGCAGCCTTAATGCTACGTTATAGCTTAAATGAAGAAAAAGCAGCAAAAGCCATTGAAGATGCTGTAGGCAGTGCGTTAGATAACGGCATACTTACTGCCGACTTATTACCTGCAGAGAAACGAGAAAAAGCAAAATCGACCAGTGAAGTGGGTGATTATATTTGCCAACAAATTATTGCCCAAAAATCTATTTAAGAAGAAGAGAGCGCTTAAAATGACTACGTCTACCCCGAAAACTATGTATGAAAAATTATGGCAAAGCCACTTAGTTCAAGAAACTAAGGGTGAGACACCATTACTTTATGTTGATCGTCATTTAATTCATGAAGTAACGTCTCCACAAGCCTTTGCAAACTTGCGTTTTCATAACCGCCCAGTACGTCATCCTGAACGTACTATTGCGACCATGGATCACAATATTTCAACACGTTCTATTAAAATTGATGCGGCGGGTGAAGGCGCGGCGAATCAATTACGTGCATTAGAAAAAAACTGTAAAGAATTTGGTATTGAATTGTTCGGTATGGGCCATAAAAATCAAGGTATCGCCCATGTTATGGGACCGGAATTAGGATTAACCTTACCTGGTACTATCATTGTTTGTGGTGACTCTCATACGGCAACACATGGTGCTTTTGGTGCACTTGCTTTTGGTATTGGTACTTCTGAAGTAGAGCACGTTTTTGCGACTCAAACATTGCGTCAAAATAAAGCAAAAACCATGAAAGTTGAAGTTAAAGGTAATGTTGGTGCTGGTATCAGTGCAAAAGATATTATCTTAGCCATTATTGGTAAAACAGGTAGTGCTGGAGCAACTGGTTATGTTGTTGAATACTGTGGTGAAGCAATTGAAGCGCTTAGTATGGAAGAGCGTATGACAGTGTGTAACATGAGTATAGAATTTGGCGCAAAAGCAGGTTTAATTGCTCCCGATCAAACAACATTTGATTATGTGAAGGGTAAGGAATACGCCCCTAAAGGTGAAGTATTTGAGCAAGCGGTTATTGATTGGACCAATTTGAAGTCTGATGAAGGTGCTGAGTTTGACGCGGTAGTAACATTAGATGCAAAAGATATTAAAGCACAAGTAACTTGGGGCACAAACCCAGGACAAGTGGTTAGTGTTGATGGTGCAGTGCCTTCACCTGATGATTTCAGTGATCCTGTTGAAAAAGAGTCTTGCATCAATGCCCTTAAGTACATGAACTTAACTGCTGGCACTAAGATGGTAGATATTCAAGTAAATAAAGTATTTATTGGCTCTTGTACGAATTCACGTATTGAAGATTTACGTGCAGCAGCAGACATTGTACAGCGCTATGAAGGACAACAAGTGGTTGATAGTGTTGATGCGATTATTGTGCCTGGCTCATACCGCGTAAAAGAGCTTGCTGAGCAAGAAGGTTTAGACAAAATATTTATCGACGCTGGTTTTGAGTGGCGTTTACCTGGTTGTTCAATGTGTTTAGGCATGAATGACGATGTATTAGAAGCGGGTGATCGTTGTGCGTCAACAAGTAACCGTAATTTTGAAGGTCGTCAAGGCCGTGGTAGCCGTACTCACTTAGTGAGCCCTGAAATGGCAGCTGCTGCAGCCATCACTGGTCACTTTGTTGATTTAAATGCGTAACTGCCAACAAGCTTATTGAGGATTAGAAAATGGAAAAATTTAACACACACACAGGCTTGGTTGCACCACTAGATGTTGCCAATGTAGATACAGACCAAATTATACCAAAGCAATTTTTACAAAAAACTGAACGTATCGGTTTTGGTGTGCACTTATTTCACGATAGCCGCTATCTTGATCATGCTGGTACACAAGAGAATCCTGACTTTGTAATTAACAAACCAGAATATAAAGGTGCTAGCATTTTATTAGCCGGTGAAAACTTTGGTTGTGGTTCAAGTCGTGAACACGCGCCTTGGGCTCTACAAGAGTTTGGATTTAAAGTGCTTATTTCATCAAGTTTTGCTGATATTTTTTATGGTAATTGTATTAATATTGGTATTTTACCGATACAACTAACAGAAGAAGAGGTGGAGCAGCTATTTAAGCTATCTACAGAGTCAGTATTAACGATTACAGTAGACTTACCGAACAACACGGTTACTTGCGGTGATTTAGTCTTTAAATTCAGCTTAAGTGAATTTCAACAATACAGTTTAGAAAATGGTGTTGATAGCGTTGGTTGGACATTAAATAAATTAGACGCAATTAAAGCATTCGAAGATAAAATGCCAGCTTGGCAGTAAGCTTCAAATTAGTAGGCAGTAATTTAGATGCTGCTTAGTTACTGCCTACATCAATAACTAATACCAGTTTCATTAATTAAGTGAACAAATTTATACGTAGAAAAAATTGCCAAATACAAGGCATTTATTTCAATAACTAGTTGTGCTAATTATTAAATAAATAACGATGTAGTTGGTGATTTTAGCAAGTAAAAATGATCACATAGTTAGTGAGATTGGTATAATTAGCATCGACAACTTTCTTTTCAATAACGGTAAATAAACTTCATAGGATTCCGTATTAAGCCATTTACGGAATGACGCATTATTTGTCATATTGAGCTTCAAAGTCGTTATCCTGAACTTGATTGAGGATCTTAATAACGATGGATAAAACTTAATTTTACCAATTAGTCAGCGCGGGTAAACTAAACTTTTCACCACGATAAGTTAGAATAACTTGTTGAGGTAAAATTTTATCAATAATAACGCCATTAGCAATGTTGTCACCTTCATAGCGATCTCGACCATTAACGTTAACCCAACCTTCCCCATCAGACGCATAAATATGTTGTTCAAAACGTAAGCTTGGCACGCCTTCTTGTACCCATGCAGGCATTTCTGTTAATGACTTTATTTCACTGTTAGTAGGTTGCTCTTGCTTTTTCGCTAATGCAGTTGCTGGGTCTTCATCAGTATTACTTTCCGTTTCCTCTATCGCCGCTTGAAAACGAGCTAATAGATCATCTGACACACCATCAACCGCTTCTATTTGATAGTTATTTTCTTCTGCTTCAGCTTTTGTTGTAGGCTTTAATGCTGGTGGCTTTGATGCAGGTTTTAGAGCGCTTTTTGCAACTGGCTCATTAATTGGCTGACTAGCTGTTTTTGTTGTAATAACCACTTCTTTTTCTGTTGTTTTTTGTGGCTCTATAACGTGCTCAACTTGATTTTGTTGTACTGTTTTTTGTGTGGACGCTTTTCTAGGAACATCGCCACTAACAATAATCTGTTCAACTTCACTATCTTGAGCTGGCTCGGCCTTTTCAGTGACAGTTTTGGTTGTCCCTTCTACGGCTTCTTCCAAAGACTCCACTACTTTAGGTAAAGCGTTATTACTTAATTGTTGTGAAGACTCTTCTTGAAGTAATACCGGTACATCAGTCGATGTAGTGATAGTATTTTGTGATTGCCCTAACCAAAAGCCAGCAACTAATACTAAAATTAATGCACTAGCCGCTGATGCTATTTGAATGTTTTTATTCTGCCACCACGGTGTTTGTTCAAAGTCATCACCTAGTGCATGACTAGCCGCTTTTAAAACAATTTTTTTATTAACAACAGCATTATTACTGTTATAAGCTTCCATTAATGAACTATGGCAAAGCAAGTTAATAAGTCTTGGTATTCCTTGAGATAATTTATGAATTGTCGCAATAGCTCCTTTATCAAAAAGTGCTCTATGACAATCAGCTACCGATAATCTATGCTTAATATAAGCCGCTAATTCTTGAGTGTTTAGGGGTAATAAATGATATCTAGCGGTAATACGCTGCGCTAATTGACGTAAGTCTCGGCGCTTTAATAACTGCTGTAATTCAGGCTGACCAATTAAGATAACCTGTAATAACTTTTTAGTATTTGTTTCTAAGTTGGTTAACAGACGAAGTTGTTCTAATACTTGCGCCTCAAGATGCTGAGCTTCATCAATAATCAATATAGTATTAATATTAGCATCGTGGTTTTTTACTAACTTTTCAGAAATTTTATCTGTTAACGTTTTTAAAGTAGCGCCCGTTTTACGGTAACGAATTTTCAGCTGGTCACAAATCGTTGCTAATAGTTCTTGGCTTGATAAGGTCGGATTTAAAATAAAAGCTAACTGCGTATCTTTAGGTAAATCATCCATCAAACAACGACTTACTGTAGTTTTTCCAGTACCAACCTCTCCTGTAAGTAACACAAAACCGCCGTTATCGCTTGCTCCTACGCCACCTAAACCATGACTTAAATGTGTCAGCGCCTCACGATGCCTATCACTCATAAATAAGTATTTAGGGTTTGGTGCAATAGAAAAAGGTAATTCACTTAATGAAAAGAAGTTTCTGTACATAAAACGTTGCTGCTACTTAAGAAGGTAATGATTAAAGGTGATAGCGAAAGTTTAATAACCTAAGCTCAGGTTAAGTATACTACTAAAGCTTATTATACTACTAAAACAGAATCTACTGATAAAGCCCGAATATAATGACAAAGCTTAATATACTAGCAAAATTACTCTTTTAACGGGGTGATGTCTACGAATATTATGGTAAACTTTATTTATCATCTATAGGAGGTATTCTTTGACCACGCATAACAACACTATTCCAAATATACCAGAGCTTGATATTTATCTTGTGGGTGGTGCAGTTCGCGATCAATTGTTAAACAGGCCCATTAAAGATTACGACTATTTAGTCGTCGGTGCTACGGTAGAACAAATGTTATCACTTGGTTTTCATCAAGTGGGTAAAGACTTCCCGGTATTTTTACACCCAAAAACTAAAGAAGAATACGCTCTGGCACGTACCGAACGTAAACAAGGGCAAGGTTATACCGGCTTTGCTTGTTATGCTGAGCCTGACGTCACAATAGAACAAGATTTATTACGCCGAGATTTAACCGTCAATGCCATGGCGAGAAATGCTTGTGGTGATATTGTTGACCCTTATAACGGACAACAGGATCTGAAAAATAGAATATTACGCCATGTTAGCGAAGCCTTTATTGAAGATCCTTTAAGAGTACTTCGTGTCGCTCGTTTTGCTGCTCGATATCATGAGTTTGGTTTTACCGTTGCAGACGAAACAATGCGTTTGATGCAGAAAATCAGCGAAAGTGGTGAGCTAACAAGCTTACCTGCTGAACGCGTTTGGCAAGAGATGCAGCGTAGCTTGGCCGAAGATCACCCCGAAGTATTTTTTAATGTTTTACGTGACTGTAAAGCACTCAGCGTATTATGGCCTGATCTTGATAAACTATGGGGAATACCTAATCCTGCTAAATGGCACCCTGAAATTTGCAGTGGTATTCATACCATGATGGTATTACAGCAAGCGGTTTTACTAACAAAAAACAATGAGAATAAAACGGCTATTCGTTTTGCTGCTTTATGCCATGATTTAGGTAAAGGGGTCACCGTTAGCGAGCTGTGGCCAAGTCATAAAGGCCATGAAAAGTCAGGACTTCCTTTAGTAGAAGATATCGCCAATAAACTTAGAGTCCCCACCTATTACAAACAACTAGCTTTGAAAGTATGTGAGCATCATTTGCATTGCCATAAAGCTTTTCAGTTGAAAGCCAGCACCTTATTAAAAATATTTGATCAACTAGATGTTTGGCGAAAACCCAAAGAGTTTGATGATTTTATAATTGCTTGTAAAAGCGACTTTTTAGGACGCCTTAACTTTGAAGATCGCTCCTACCCGCAAGCAGAATATTTAAAAGAGACTATGTTATCGGCACTACAGGTCAATGCGAAAACCTTTGTTGAGCAAGGATTAAAGGGGATTGCAATAAAAGAAGCAATGGCAAACGCTCGCTTAACCGCAATAAAAGCAGTAAAAAATAAATATTCACTAAATTAATTACTCAATCATGGGTTCGAAAATACTTTCTAAGCCATTTAGCTTTATTTCATAAATAAAAGCTAATTGTTCGCCAATTTTGCCTTCAGGAAAACCTTTTGAGTGAAACCAAACTAAGTAGGGTTCAGGTAAATGTAATAATTTTCTACCGGCATACTTACCAAAAGGCATTTTCATATTCACCGTGGCAATAATTTGTTCGTTAGTTAAACTCATCGTTTTTCGCTAAATTGGTCTTTTAAAATAATAATGGGCACGTTTTTAATAAGATAAACTAAATAACTGCTGAAATTTATTTAGCCTTTTAATGCTCTTAAAATATTTAGTTTTTCGGTATTACTTTGAATACTATCCATTTCTACACTTTGATTTTCTACTAAATTTACCCCTTTAGTCGCTTCAAGCATTGAGCTTTCTGAAGAAGAAACAAGTTGAGACATAATAGCCGACATATTGCTGGTTTTTTCTTGTTGTATATTCGTTTGATGATTAAAGAAATCAATACTTTCTGAAATAGCATCAACCGCTTCTTCTACCGATTTTACCGCTCCAGAGGTCTGCTTTACATTAGTAGTTGTATGGGTTGCAAGTTTACGTACCTCATCGGCAACAACAGAAAAACCTCTACCTGACTCACCAGCTCTAGCCGCTTCAATAGCCGCGTTAAGCGCAAGTAAATTTGTTTGATCTGCAATACCGCTAATGGCACTAATCACATTAACAATTTCAACGGTTGAAGCATTTAATGTTGCGACTTTAGCAACTAATTCATCACGCTTTCCTTGCTGACTATTCGTTTCCTCAATAAGCTCATTAAGTGCTTTAGCAATGCGCTCTTGTTCTGCATGACTCTGTTGTGATTTTTCAGCTAATGAAGTAAGACTATTCATTGATGATTCTACGATAGGTTGATACTTTTCTAATGAAACGATTAGCTCAGCCTGAATACTATTAAAAAATCGTTCTTGTTGTAACTGTGTTTCAAGATAATATGCTCGATAATTTGCCATTCTAAGTGGAAATGAGCTTATAGAACCATGTAAAGGCGCATCTTTATCGCTTTTATATATAAGTAATATTACTGCTGTGTTATTTTGGTGTTGTCCTAACGTTTCTCCGAAACTACTGTAACCAGCAACATTGTTGACAGCTGAATAATCAATCATATTTAATTGTTCTGATGAGTTTTGTATTCTCCGAAGAATACAGTCTGTGATGATCATCGTTTCCGCTTTACCACCAATTTCATCAAGTAATTGTTTGAATTGAGTGTTTGTATGGCGAGAAATGTCTTTAACTTTAACTAAG
Source organism: Colwellia sp. 6_MG-2023 (assembly GCF_030547765.1). Classification (NCBI taxonomy): domain Bacteria; kingdom Pseudomonadati; phylum Pseudomonadota; class Gammaproteobacteria; order Alteromonadales; family Colwelliaceae; genus Colwellia; species Colwellia sp. 6_MG-2023. The sequence goes on from NZ_JAUOPP010000034.1 coordinate 17,314, forward strand.
TGTATCGTTTCACCAAAACTCATATCTGAGAAAAAACTAATCGTGTTTGACCTTAAATCAATGCCACTTACAGAACGAATAATTAACTCATCATTCATTTGCACGGCAAAAGCATTTTCAACTAAACGTTGCTCTAAATTAGCTGGTGAAACATTTAACCTTCGACAGAGAAATTCAACAACAGTTTCAATATCGCCTCGCTCATTAATAACAGTACTTAGTGTACGAGTTGCATTGTTTGATTCAGCAACAGAAAAAGAAACATCAGTTAAATCAAAATTATGGGATTTAAAAATTGCATGGCGATATTGTGGTTTCAATTTAACAAAAGCGATAACAGCTTGTTTTTCACTCATTTTTCCATTGTAGCCAATGGCGGCACTTTTAAAATCTAACTTGCCACCGCTCGATCCACCGATAAAGTCACATGCAAGCTGATTACTGGATGAATATAAAGCTTCCAAAAATTGATTTTCCATTGCAGCTAAACCTGCAAACCACGTTAATGCAAAGGTATTACTGTGTTCTATTTGAAAACTAGGTTTCATTGCATTAATACTCTTTGTCATCGTATTAGTGTGTTGTATAAGGCTTTTATGGTCAGTATGTGCTGGTATATCAATAGTTTGAACCGAAATTTCGTCGATAATTTGATCACTAAAAATATGAAAAACGATATCTGGATCTTCCGCAGTATGATAAACACCTTTTTCTTGCTTTTTATTACTTAAACAACCCGCTGTCATTACCGTAATAATATTACTGGAATACCTAGAAAGAACATTTTGTATTTGTGATGCTATATTTTGTGAGCTAGAGATGTTTGGAGGTAAATATGCAATAACTAAAGGGTACAATTGGCCAGAAACCATATATTCAGGTAACGTGTTTAATTGATTCTCTTTCAATAGAAAAACATTATTACTATGTAGTTCTATAATTTTATTAGATTTTTTAAATGAAAACATCTACAACTTATTCCTTTTAGTTAATACAACTATTTATAACCTAGCGATTTCATTATACATTAGCATTTAAGTCATAATATAAAGGTTATTATTTTTAACATATAAAAACCACTTATAAATGAATTGTTGTGACTTGATAGGTGTTAATAATATATTAAGCTTCACTTACATTTTATGCTGATAAGTTTAACCGAATAACTTTCTAGCAGCATACTTATCAAAAGACATGTTATTTTAACCATGACAACAATTGGTTCGTTAGTTAAACGCATCGTTTTTCACTAAATTGGCAACGTCCAAATAATACTAATAGAAGTATTTCTAAAAAAGTGTACTATAAATCACCAAAATAATATAAAGATCATATAAAGAAAGGGGTTCAAATATGCACATCAATAGAGATTTGATTAATAACCTGATTATATGTGTAATGATCTTTAGTGCCAATATCCAAGCAAAAGAATTAACTATTCTTACTGAACATTTAGCTCCTTTTCAAATAGTTGATAAAAACGAAATCAGCGGAATATCAACAGAAATAGTAGAAGCGACATTAAAAAATTCATCCTTTGATTACAATATTGAAGCTTATCCTTGGTCGCTTTCTTACAATAGAGCGCTGCATGAAGAGGATACTTGTATTTATTCAATAGGCCGTATTCCTGAACGTGAGCTTTTATTTAACTGGGTAGGACAAATAATTAGCAGTACAGTGTCGATGTATTCACTTGCCTCAAGTACGATCAAAATATCGACCTTAAATGATGCCAAAAAATATAAAACAGCCGTGATACGAGATGATGTAACGCACCACTTTCTTTTATCAAAAGGCTTTATTGAAAATAAAAACCTGTATGTGATGGATAACTATGATTCTTTATTACAGTTACTTGAGAAGCCTAGCCGTAATATTGATTTAGTTGTCCTTAATGATGATCTTATCTTACATCGGGTAAAAAGCACGGAAGCCGCATCAAAATATAAAAGCGTTTATAGTGTGCAAGATTTTACTTTAGATTTTCATTTTGCCTGTAGTATAACGACAGAGCAACATGTTGTAGCTGAGCTAAAAAAAATAATGCAAAAGTTAGAGCAAGAAGGAATATTGCCTGCTATTAGAAAAAAATGGACGCCAATTATGTTTAATACTCTGGATTAAGTACGAAAGATAAAATTAATTCAACTAATCTCCTAATCGTTTATACCATTACTCCCTCTTCTATCAAAATAGTTATGTTCACATTGTCTTCAATTTGCCATCTAGGTGACATAAAAATGTCATTAAATAAATCTACACTTAGCGCAATAACTTAACTATCTAAATAACTTGAGCGCAGGTTAAAGAAGGAAATTCGATGTCTATTATGAGAAAACGAAATGCTGATCATAAAAGCTATATTCCTAATAATGCACGTGATAACCAATACATATTAGCTGAATTCACAATCACAGATGAACTAATTCAACAATTTTCAAAATCGCCTTATCAAGCTAGTGTTCAGCAAGAAAACTTTTATTCCTTTTACCAAGCATTAGCGAAAATATTATTTGATTTGTCTGATTTGTTTGAAGTAGAAAACTGTCAATTTATTGCTAATGATAAAATAGCACGCGTTAGGTTTGGCCAAGAAATGCATCAATGGCAAACAAATCAACAAATTCTATTTTACTATAATCCTGAAAATCATCATTTACAAAAAACTTTTTTTGATGCGAATAAGCGTGCTAAAAAAATATCATTACTGTTTCTCACTTCAGGTACAAAAATTAGAGAGAATTCAGCACTTTTCCATACAAAAATATCTCAATTAGTTCGCGCGTATGCCAACGAAATTTCTTTAGATGAAAGTGAGATTCGCTTACGTGATCATCAACATATAACTTATGACTTATTTGCACAAAGTAAGCCAAATAATATAGATAATTCATTAACAACACGAGCACACAAACTGCGCCCTATTAGTCAGCGTTATGCAGGTCAAGATGTTGAATTACCTAAATATCACTCAGCAATGACATATGCTATTGTTAACATTCCAATTTCTAATAGATTACTCAATATGGTTGACATTGATCCGACATCAAGTGACCCATACAACCCTTTATATACTTATTTAACAGATACCTTTACACAAGCTTCAATGCAATTTAATTTAAATAATGGCGCTTTAATTGCCAATGGCTTAGTACCTATTGTACGTTACAGTATTCATGATATTGTCTCTCGCATTGGGGAGTTACAGATGTTAGGTTACAATCCTGAGCAAAATCCTTGTGGAATAGTAAGTAAGTGGGATGCGAGTGAACTGGTTGACAATGTGCAACTGATCTTTGTTGCCACAGATAAAAACAAAACTGAACATGGTTTTGCCCGCTTTTTAAATCAAATAGAAAAAGCGTTAAAACTGATGGCTACAGGATTAAAGATGGAGCCAAATAAAGATGAAGTTGTTATCAGGTTTCATCAACATATCGCTTATAATTTTTAATTTTACACTAAAATTTAACCTTACCTTATTAACTTTTTACAATATCACCCTGAGGTTTTTTTTGAAGTTTACGCTGTAAAGTACGTCTATGCATAGATAGCTGACGAGCGGTGGCTGAAATATTACCGTTATTTGCTTTTAATACTTGTTGAATATATTGCCACTGTGCTTGCTCTGCTGATAGTGTTTCACCTTCTAATTCAATATCTATTGAAATACTTGGTGCTTTACTTTCATTTAGAGCCGCTAATAAAGTTTGTGTGTCTAAAGGCTTAGATAAATAGTCATCTGCCCCTAACTTGATCGCATCAACAGCAGTAGCAATGCTGGCAAAACCGGTAAGTAAGATAATACGGCTTTGAGGCCTAACCTTTCTTAATGGCGCAATAATGCCTAATGTGGTTTCTTGCGCTAATTTCATATCAAGTAATATATAATCTGGCGCATGTCGACGGCATGCGAGTAGGGCCTCAGAGTTACTGTCTACATGTGAGCAATTAAAACCATGTTTGGTTAATCGCCGCATAACCGTGTTAGCAAATATAGTATCATCTTCTACCAGTAGCAATTCTTTAGTCATGTTAATCCATTTCTCTGTCTAGTCTGTATTAATTTGTATGATGCCCAATAAATAACACTTATTTTAAGTTCCGTAAAAGCTTTAGCTAATTATTGCACCGGTAAAGTCAAGGTAACTAAAGCGCCTCCTTGATGGTGATTGGTTAATAACAACTTACCACCAAGTCGCTCAAGCGTAGCATGACTTAAAAAAACGGCCATCCCCAAACCTTGTTCACTGCTTACCGGCTTCATACCTAATTCTTCTAATTTTTCCAATGTAAATCCAGGCCCATTATCCCTAATAATAAATTGCCAACAGCCCTTTTTTACTTGACTCGTTAAGGTTATTTCTTGGTTAGAATTTGCTTTAGTTGCTTGTATTGCATTATTAATTAAATTAAGTATTGCTGGTAATAGTGTTGCATCAGCCATAATAGTAACATCGACTTGATGTTCTTTTAGTAGCCTAACATCAATATCAGGGTAATTTACGCGTAAATTTTCTAATATCTCATTGAGTAAATTATCGACGGTACTCACCGTCCTCGTTTGCTCTTTAATAGAAAGTACCATCGAACGGAATGCATCTAAACTAACACTACAACGTTTTAACTGACTTTGCATATCGACAATAATACTATTATCAGTAAAGTCTTCCTCAAGTTCATCTACCAATAATTGTATGGTTGCAATAGGCGTTGCTAATTGGTGAGTTACTTGGGCTGAAGCAACCCCAAGAGAAGTTACTTGCTCTTGCTTTAATAAGTCTTCTCGATAAGCGGCAATCGCTAATTCTCGCTGGTTAATGCTACGTGCCATTTTTCCGACCACAAGTGCAACAACTAATGTAGAAAACAAAAAGTTTATCCCCATCGCAATAAAGTGCCCTTCCATATTGCCATGCATAACACTCATCGGTAAAAACCATAATAAAATGCTATAAGAGCCAATAGCCAAAAAGGCAACTAAAGCGAGTAAGGTGGGTGGTAGTGTCACAGCAGCAATGGCAATGGGTATTAATAATAACGACACAAAAGCATTCGTTGCACCACCGCTAAAAAATAATAACAGCGACATAAATACGATGTCAGAGCAAATTTGTATTAATAAAGCCAGTTGACTAACTTGCAATTTTTTTTGATAAAACACAAAACTAATAAAAGTATAAATTAATTCTAGTGCAATAACGCCAAATAAAGGAGCCCATGGCAGTTGATAATTTAAAACTAGGTTAACAAAAAGTATTAACAATAATTGAATAACAATGGCGACACTACGTAAAGCAAGTACCATTTGCATAGGGTTGCCTGACTTTAAGGTTGTTGAAAAACTAGCGATTTTAAAAAATGGAAACATAAATGACTAACAATATTAGGTTAGCAAAGCGGCACTTAGCTTAATAAGCCTTCGCTAAGCTCACTCTGTAAATAAATATGTATATCATATTATCTTTATTTTTGAGTTATGTAATGAGTAAAATCAAAAAACAGTACAATAATTTGGTAATAAGTTATCTGTTTTAAAATCATTTAAAATAGCAGATGAGCCCACTGCCACTTAAATTTAAATCTAATTTAAGTGGCAGTTAACAGAGAGTGAGGACAGTGATAGACAACACCAAATAACCTGATTAATCAGCCTAACTGATATTAACTCGCTCTTGAGGGAGATTATTGTCAGTTCCCTTAAACTCGTCTAGTTTTTGTCTTCTGCAAATAAATAAACTATTACCGGTTTGCTTTTTAGCTTCTGATTTAGCTTTAGAGGCTAAATCAGCTATTTGGTGGTAAGAGTTGTAACAAGTAGGATCAGGTTGGATTACGCCAATAGCTAAGCTCACTAAAGGATGAAAGATATTATTCCCTCTACGATCTAAAGCATTATACCCCTGTTGATCTTGATGTTCTTTGGTAATAAATGACAAACTTTGTTTAGCAAAGTCAGCTAATATTTTTTGACACACCCATTCAACATCATTACTTTTAAACATAATAATAAAATCATCGCCACCGATATGACCAACAAAACAATGTTTATTGTTTGTGTTAATCATTATGCAATTCGCCAATGTTTTCAGTAATAAATCCCCTTTAGCATAGCCATAAATATCATTAAACGGCTTAAAATGATTTAAATCCAAATAGGCTAAATTAAACGGTTTTTTCTTATTTAGCATGTAATCTATTTCTTTTTCTATTACCACATTACCAGGTAAACCGGTTAATGGATTCGCGTATCTCGCTTGTTCTAACTTTGATTCAGTGATACTTCTTAATAAATCTCGCGGTGAAACAACACCAATATACTTTCCATGTTCAGTAATAATAGAGGGTTGGGTAAATTCTGAGTTTGCTCTGGCGGTTAATAACGCACTAACTTGTTCTAAAGGCATAGAATGCTCAATAATCATTGGCGTATTAGACATAATGTCACGAGCAGACTTTTTAGAAAACAGCGCTCTGCCATAAATATCAGAGTATGATTCCATCAATTGATTACGAAAAATCATTCCTAACGGTTTATCATCATGTAAAACAGGGATAGCATGAACATTAAGGTTTTGAGTGAACAGCTCATAAACATAATTAACATTTTGGTTATAATCAACCGTTGTGGTTGCTGTAACAAGCGAGGCAATAGTCTCAACATTCGATTGCAACTCGACAGAAGAGCTAATATCAAGGACTGGAAAACACCTTATTGGATTTTCGCTCGGTTTAGCTAAGAAAAAGCCTTGACTATAAACCATACCAAGCTCACGCAGTAACTCAAACTCTTCTTTAGTTTCAATACCTTCAGCAATTATATGAGCGTTAGATATTCGCCCTAATTCAAATAACGTTTTTAAAAACTCTCGCTTCATCACGTCTTGATCACAACGATCAATAAAGTATCGATCTATTTTAACAATGTCAGGGCGTAAGTAACTCCACTGCTTTAAACCTGAATACCCGACACCGACATCATCTATGGCAATATCAAAACCGAATTTTCTATATTTATTCAGTGCCTTAAGCAAAATATCATTATTGGGAAACGGTGACTTTTCACTGATTTCGATAACCACTTGCTGTGGTGATAATCCAGCCTGCTCAACCAATTTGATCGTTTCACCGTGAGGGTGATCTTTATTAAGCATGACATTCAAACAAATATTAATAAACAACTTACCTGCTAACTTCAGCTCAACAAAACGTGTAATTGCACTTGCTCGACATAGCAGTTCAAGTTCAGACAATAAGTTATCTTCTTGTGCCTGTAAGAATAATGCCTCAGGTGAATAAAAATCAGTATTTTTAGGTCCACGCGATAACGCCTCATAACCAACAATTATTTCATTTTCAACATCAAATATTGGCTGAAAAACAGTCGTAATAAGCTTATTAGATACAATGGATTGAATGGTTGCTTGCATGGATTTATCTCATAATTGGTGACAAAAGCCTATCCTTAGACATCAGTATTAATAATATTAAAAAGGTTAAGGTTAAGGTTATTGATTAATAATGAAATTGGGTTAATGCTTGTTTTAATTCTAAACTTAAATTTTCAGCTAACTTGGCATTATCTAAGACATTATTAGTATTTGAACGGCTCTTATCTGATAAAGAAAAAACGCGATCCATTCTATTTTTCACCTCTGCAACCACTTGTAATTGTTCACTTTGGTTTTGAGCAATAATTTCATTTTTACTAATTATTTCACTAAATGAATGTGTAATAATTTGTAGATTATATTCTGTGTTTTTGATCGTTTGCGCACCTTGATTAGCAAAGTCTTCATTTTTTCTCATTTGCTCAGCTGCATCATCAGTGGCTTTTCTGATATTCGCAATAACGCTTTCTATTTCCCCTGTTGATTCTTGAGTACGTAATGCAAGCGAGCGAACTTCATCAGCAACAACGGCAAAACCTCGCCCTTGCTCTCCAGCACGAGCAGCTTCAATAGCCGCATTTAGCGCTAATAAGTTAGTTTGATCGGCAACAGCTTTTATCACCGTTAATACAGAGTTTATTTGCTGCCCATGCTCCCTTAAATCATTCATCTGTTGAGTAGAGTGGCCAATAGCTTCTGCAAGTTGTTTGATTTGCTGTGACGATTGGACAACAACTTTAAAATTATCTGCAGCATGTTTATCTGCCTCTTTGCTAACAGTAATTGTATTCTCGGTATGCCCCTGAGTAATTTCAACAGCTTTGGTCATTTGGGTAATAGCAGCGTTAGCATTAGATAACTCATTCTGTGTACTTGTCACTTGCCCTTGTGCTGCCTGACAAGCAATAATAGTTTTTTCAGTTGCTGCATCTAATGTTGTACCTATATTCGCTAAAGTACCGACAAAACCAACAATTCTATCCATCATAAGGTTAAAGCTCTGCCCTATTTCACCTAACTCATCTTGATTGTTTAAATCGACTCTTAAGGATAAATTAGACTCTTTTTCAACATTAATTATCGTGCGGTGTAAGTGTTTGAGAGGAGTTCTAATCGAGTGGAAAATTGACCAGCCCATTAATAAAATTAAAACAGAAACGATACTTACGGTGAGCAAAATTATCTGGTTCGTTTGTGTGGTTAACTTACTACTCAATAAACTGTCTTCATGAGCTAATTGTTTTTGTAATAAAACTAATTGATCTAATTTTGTTAAGAAGGGCTCTAAGGAACTATAGAGTTTTAAATCGACATAATTCCCCATGCCATACGAAGAGCCCTCCTCAATTAACTCAGCTATAATGGTTATTGCATTCAGGCTTTTATCATAAAGTGGCTGAATCTCTGGAATTAATTCACTTTCTTTACTCGATAAATTACCATTTTTATACGCTTGCCACTGCTGAACAATAATAGCTTTCCCTGCGGCGACTTTTGTTTTGGCATCTTGCCATAACTCCATCCCGCTTCGAGACTTATGAGTAGTATCAATAATATTAGAAGTAAAGGTTCTAATAATTAAATTAAGCCGTTGGGTTTGGCTTAATCGTTCTTCAAGTATTTTTTGAGCTTGTAGATGACGATCTGTTGATACCTTAATACAAGCAAATATAATAATGCTAAATATAAGTAAAGGCACCAAAGATAAAATAATAAGTTTACTGCTAACTCGACTTAGTTTTTTCATTTAAGAGTTTGACATTAAAAGAGTAGACTATAATTAATTGCAGAATAACAAGACAGTATGACGGTAATGTTACTTAAGTATTACAGATATATTTCATCGGGGATGTTGTTATACCTTAAAAGGTCTTACGCTAATGACAGTTTAACTACACAATTTATTGTTGTAATATGTGCGACTAAATGAATATATTAATATTTCAATTAACCTCTAATTTAAACGGTAAATTAATTGAAAGATTAATTCGCAAATAATAGTGAATAGAAACCCTATGACAAAAATGACAACAACTGATGTTAATAACACTCAAAGTGATAACACCAACCAACTTGCTACCCTAGCAGGAGGATGCTTTTGGTGTATTGAAGGGGCTTTCACGCAAGTTAAAGGTATATTTTCAGCCACATCAGGGTACATGGGTGGGCAAACAGTTTCACCAACCTATGAAGAAATATGTACAAGTGAAACTGGGCACGCTGAAGTAGTACAACTTAGTTTTGATCCTGCTGTAATTACTTACCAAGAAATACTGGAAATATTTTTTACCTTACATGATCCGACACAATTAAATCGACAAGGTAACGATATAGGGACGCAATACCGTTCGGCGATTTTTTATCATGATGACTCTCAGAAAAAAATAGCTGAAACAATCATTAAAGAAATGACAGAAGCAACAATGTTTGAGCAAGACATTGTCACACAAGTGTGTGCTACAGAAGTATTTTATTCTGGTGAAGAGTATCATCAAGATTACGTTAACAATAATCCTGAGAATCAATATTGCCAAGCAGTAGTATCACCTAAATTAGCAAAATTTAGGCAAACATTTGTTAGTAAATTAAAATAGCTAAAAATATAAAGTTTATAAACACTTTGGCTTAAAGAAGTATTTAGCCGCTCTAAATCCCCATAACGAGCATAAAATACTTCTTTTGGCTCTGCTGATAAAGCCCAGTAGGTAGCCGCACCTATTTAGCTGCTTTTGACAAGTAAGCTTCTAGTTGCCATATCAAATAATGAACTATTCAAACACCTTTGAATATCACTCGTTCCATTATTTTACCAACCCACTCTCTTAATCTCTTAAAGCGAAAAACACTTGCGCTGTTACGCTAGTTAGCTTTATTTAAATACTGTCCTTAAGCCCAAAAACTAAAATAGTTACTGTAAAGTGCGACTGAATAATTACTGAAAGCGCATTGATAAATCGACAGCTTGTACGTGCTTAGTTAGTGCGCCACTAGAAATAAAATCAACACCAGCTTTAGTGTATTCTTGTAAAATTTCTATCGTCATATTACCCGATACTTCTAATTTAGCTTTACCACGTGTCGCACTAACCGCTTCTTCAATCATGGTAGGGGTAAAATTATCTAACATAATAATATCAGCCCCTGCCCTTAGTGCTTGTTGAAGTTCATCCATTGACTCTACTTCCACTTCAACGGTTTTATCACTGTGATTTTGTTTTGCTGTAGCAACAGCTTGTGCAATACCACCGCAAGCAGCAATGTGATTTTCTTTAATTAGGAAAGCATCGAACAAGCCTATTCTATGGTTTACACCACCACCCGATAATACCGCGTATTTTTGTGCGCTACGTAAACCGGGTAATGTTTTGCGAGTATCTAAAAGTTTAGTATTTGAGCCTGCTAATTCTTGCACATATCGGCTTGTTAAGGTTGCTGTACCCGATAAGGTTTGCAGAAAGTTAAGTGCTGTACGCTCTCCCGTTAACAAAGTGCGAGCATTACCTTCAAGTTGAAATAAGATTGTGTTTGCTTTAACTTTTTCTCCGTCACTAACAAACCAAGTGATTTTAGTTTTTGCTAACTCGGGCTGTGACTTATCTAATTGTGAAAATACTTCATTAACCCAAGAAATACCACAAACAATACAGTCTTCACGCGTAATAACAGTTGCTACTGCTTGTTCATTTGCAGGAATTAACATCGCGGTAATATCTTGTTCTACTTTAGGCTGTTGTCCATCAACAACACCTAAATCTTCTTTCAGTGCCCAACTAACAGTTGCGGTGATATCTTGTTTTAGTTTGCTTATCTCAGCAGAAAGGGCTGTAGTAAGTTGTTCAGAAGTATGCATTTTTTATTCCTGTTAGCGGTATTCACGTAAAGTGAGTTGTTTGCCTTTTTGGCTAAACTCTACTTCTTTTAAAGCACTCATGCCCAGCAAAATGGCATCACTTTTCATTGCAGGGTTGATATGCGCGGCAACATTATATAGGAAAATATTACCAATGCTAAGTTGATCTATTTGAGTTTTATAAACAGTTACCGTACCATTTGCGGTTCTAACAGGGTAACTACCAAAGCTTTCTAGCTGTAATTCATCAGCGATATGAGCCGGAATTGACACTTGCGTTGCCCCTGTATCAAGTAAAAAAGTTACCGGGGATTCATTAATACTACCCAATGTAACATAGTGTCCTTGCTTATTTTGCTGTAAAACAACTTCTGCCTGCCCTGAACTATTTAAGCTAACTTGTGGCTGACTATTTGGATTATATTGTTTATCAAGCACACCTTGAAAAAAATACATTAATAATGCAATCGCAATAATCCATGCAAGCCAAACAAATAACTTAGCGATTTTGTTTGTTGAGTCATCTTCAGTCATAATAAAGAAATTCTCACATAAGCGTTAAAATAAAAGTTATTGTATGTCGTTAAGCAAGCAGAAAAAAGTGATAAAGCGTAATAATTTGCAACCGAACTACACCATAGAAAATGGTTGGTTATCAGAGCAGTCTCAACAAAGATCGCCTTTTTTCACGCCTAGATGCCAAAGTGTACCTGTTTCTTTATTAGTTGTTCACAATATCTCATTACCTGCGGGTGAATTTGGTAATAATTATATAACAGATCTCTTTCTTGGAAGAATAGATGCCAATGCCCATCCGAGCTTTGCTGACATAGCTGAATTACAAGTATCTGCCCATTGCTTAATTAAGCGTGATGGCAGTATTATTCAGTATGTATCTTTTAATGATAAAGCATGGCATGCGGGCGTATCTAATTTTAATGGCATAGAAAAGTGTAATGACTTTTCTATCGGTATTGAACTTGAAGGTACAGATGATATTCCTTATGAAAAAGCACAATACCAAGCATTAGCGGCACTAACAGCAATGATACAAAAAAATTATCCGCTTGTTAGTAATGAAAATATTACTGGACATTGTGATATTGCTAAAGGTAGAAAAACAGATCCTGGGCCAGCATTTAATTGGCCCTATTTTCATCAGTGTTTACAAAGCAACAAAGTTAACGAATAATTCTTTTAATTTATCGCGACAAAAAATACAACTATGCTTTAAATTACAGAGCTTTATTAAAAAGAAAAGTACCGTATTGGCATTAATCAATACATACAATTAATTGATCCTTATGACAAATGGATTCTATTTATTAATAAATAAGGTTACACATGAGTTTACTAAGTTTACTAATCGCCTTAATGGCTGAAAAAACCCTTTCTTCATCCATATGGCGCTTCGATTTTTACTATCAAAAATATATCAGTTTTTTCCAAACTAACGGTGTTTTATCAAACATCAAAGCAACAAATATTCGTTACACTCTATTTTTGCTAGTTCCTGTCGCTATAATTTATGGCATTTTAGCCATAGTAGATAATGGGTTATTACATTTAATTATTTCAACCCTAGTGCTTATTGTCACCTTAGGTTGCTCTAAGACAAGAAACAGTTACAAACAATATTTACTTGCTGCCTTTAAAGGTGACGATACCACTTCGAGTTTACACCATCAGCAGTTACTGGAAGATAAAAACCTACCTGCCGTTGGCTTTGGCCAAGCACTTATTTGGTTAAATTACCGTTACTATATTGCCATTATGCTTTTTTTCATTGTTTTTGGGGCGGCAGGAGCGGTGTTTTATCGTTTATTAACGACAGTAATAGAGCAAGAAAATGGCTGTACCTTAAATAAAACCAGTGAAAATGAAACAGCTGAAGTTAAGGATAGCGAACAAACACTTGTTGAAGAAACTATAGGTTCACCACTTGAAAGTTCTCACGATGAGAGCATTAACGATAAAACGACATTAAGCTGTAATAATTATCACAAAATTTTGTTCTACATTGATTGGTTACCGGTACGCATTACCTCATTCGGTTATATGTTCGTTGGACATTTTTCTAAAGCGTTTCCAATGTGGTTAGAAAGTTTATTTGATACAAAAAAACTTACGCATGAAGTTCTTATTGATGTAGCACAAAAATCGGAAGATATTATGCTTGAAGATGGAGACTGCACAGCAGAGCCTTGCTTACTAGTTCGCCTAGCAAAAAGAAACCTTTTGTTAATGTTAGCACTTATTGCCGTACTCACATTAATAGGAATTGTTAATTAGTTACTACTGTAATAACAATAATTTAAGCAAACTCAGTTTCAGAGAAAATATTTTTTTTAAATGTTATTCTCTGAAATTCCTTTACTTCACCTCGTGTTAATCGCTACTTTTTTACGCCTTTAAATTGGTATTACCAATAATTTCAGAACTAAAATAAAACAATTGTTTTAAGTTTTTACTCTATTTTTTATTCTTCATTTCATCGTGATCTTTCTTGCTTTACAAGCAAAACTCAACTAAATTACATTGCTAACTACAAGCATCTTTGTTATTTTACTAACATAAAAACAAATGGTAATACCAATTTACCAAGAGATATTTATTAGGATTTAACACTTAATGCAACAGCCATTAAAACAAAAAAAGCTATCTGACATTATTTTAGTGCAATTAGAGAACATGATTTTAGAAGGTGGTTTACTGCCAGGCGAGAAACTATTACCTGAACGTGAGCTAGCTAAAAAATTTGATGTTTCTCGCCCCTCACTTCGTGAGGCAGTACAAAAGTTAGAAGCTAAAGGATTAGTTACACGTAAACAAGGCGGCGGCACTTTCGTATCGAAAGCGATTATGAAGTCTTTTTCTGACCCATTATTTGATTTGATGGCAGAAAACAATGAATCACAATTTGATTTATTAGAATTTCGCCATGGTATCGAAGGCATGGCTTCTTATTATGCTGCAATGCGTGGAACAAGTGCCGATTTTGAGAATATACAAGCCAAACATGACAATATAGGCAATTGTCAATTAGAGAACGACTATAGTATAGAAGCTAATGCCGTTTATGAATTTTATGTTGCTATATGTACTGCGTCACATAATGCTGTGATATTACATACTGCTAGAAGTATGTCAGCACTATTGATAGATAACATAGAACGAAATTTAACAATGTTAGCAAAACGTCCTGATATCTTTAGCAAGATAACAGATTATAGAAGAAATTTGCTTGACGCTATTACGAGCGGACAGCCCAAAAAAGCTTGGGGTGCAAGTCATCGTCACCTTGCTTTTATTGAAGAAGTACTGTTAAAGCTAACGCACGAACACAGTCGTATGGAACGTTCCATGAGACGAATGTAAAAACTGATTTAAAAGCTAATGTATATAAATGCGTAGATAACCTATGCCAAATATGTAAAAAATTATTAAATAAACCAATAATATTGGAGACAACACAATATGTCAGATCTACCAAACATTGATATCGATTCATTAGAAACCCAAGAGTGGTTAGAATCGATGGAATCAGTATTAGAAAATGAAGGTCCTGAACGCGCACACTTTTTACTTGAAGCCTTAATTGAGCGCGCCCGTCGCGGTGGTACACATTTACCTTTTGAAGCAACAACTGCTTATGTAAATACTATCCCGCCAGGACAAGAGCCTCATATGCCTGCGGATCAAACGATAGAGTCGCGTATTCGTGCTGCCATTCGTTGGAATGCGTTAGTATTAGTATTACGTGCCTCTAAAAAAGATTTAGAGCTTGGTGGCCATATTGGTAGTTTTGCTTCTTCTTCTACACTTTATGATGTTGGTTTTAACCACTTCTTCAAAGCTGCTTCAGAAAAAGATGGTGGCGACTTTATTTTTGCTCAGGGTCATATTTCTCCAGGTATCTACTCTCGTGCTTTTATGGAAGGCCGTTTAACTGAAGAGCAAATGAACAACTTCCGTCAAGAATGTGATGGCGAAGGTTTATCTTCATACCCTCATCCTCATTTAATGAAAGATTTTTGGCAGTTCCCAACAGTTTCTATGGGTTTAGGTCCATTGCAAGCGATTTACACTGCACGCTTCTTAAAATATCTAACCGATCGTGGTATTAAAGATTGTTCTGGTCAACGTGTATACTGTTTCTTAGGTGATGGTGAAACAGATGAGCCAGAATCATTAGGTGCTATTGGTTTAGCTTCTCGTGAAGGTTTAGATAACTTAACATTTGTTATTAACTGTAACTTACAGCGCTTAGATGGTCCTGTACGTGGTAATGGAAAAATCATTCAAGAACTTGAAGGTACATTCCGTGGCGCTGGCTGGGAAGTAGTTAAAGTTATTTGGGGTAGCTACTGGGATCCGTTACTTGCACGTGATACATCAGGTAAGTTATTACAATTAATGAATGAAACTGTTGATGGTGAATATCAGAACTGTAAAGCGAAAGGCGGTAAATATACGCGCGAAAAATTCTTTAACAAATACCCAGAAACAGAAGCGATGGTTGCTAACATGTCTGATAAAGACATTTGGCGTTTAAACCGTGGTGGTCATGATCCAGTTAAAGTTTATGCCGCTTATGAAAAAGCAATGAACACTAAAGGCCGTCCAACCGTTATCTTAGCGAAAACAGTTAAAGGTTTTGGTTTAGGTGCTTCAGGCGAAGCGTTAAACATTGCCCATAACGTTAAGAAAATGGATGTTGAATCAATTAAGCATTACCGTGATCGTTTTAACATTCCGGTAAGTGATGACGAAATCGCTGATTTACCTTTCTACCGATTCCCTGAAGACAGCGAAGAATATAAGTACATGAAAGCGCGCCGTGAAGCACTAGGTGGTTCATTACCAGCACGTCGTGAACAAGCGGAAGAGCAACTTGAAATCCCGGCACTTAAAATATTTGAACCAATATTAAAAGGCTCAGGCGATCGTCAAGTGTCATCAACAATGACATTTGTACGTGTACTTAACAGCTTATTAAAAGATAAGAAGATAGGTAAACGTGTTGTACCAATTATTCCTGATGAAGCACGTACTTTCGGTATGGAAGGTTTATTCCGTCAAGTAGGTATTTATGCAAGTGAAGGTCAAAAATATGTCCCTCAAGATGCTGATCAAGTAGCTTACTACCGTGAAGATAAAAAAGGTCAAGTACTACAAGAAGGTATTAACGAATTAGGTGCTATGGCTTCTTGGGTTGCTTCAGGTACATCTTACTCAACATGTAATGCGACCACTATTCCATTCTACATTTACTATTCGATGTTTGGTTTCCAACGTGTTGGTGATTTAGCATGGGCCGCTGGTGATAGCCAAGCACGTGGTTTCTTATTAGGTGCAACGGCTGGTAGAACAACACTTAACGGTGAAGGTCTTCAACATCAAGATGGTCATTCACACGTGCAAGCAGGTTTAATTCCTAACTGTGTAACTTACGATCCAACATACGGTTATGAAATTGCAGTTATCGTGCGTGAAGGTTTACGTCGTATGTATGAAGAAAATGAAAATATCTTCTTCTACTTAACATTAATGAATGAAAACTATCAACACCCAGCAATGCCTGAAAGTAAAACTGTTGAAGAAGAAATCATTAAAGGTATTTATCAACTAGAACAAGTTGCTCCTGCTAAAGGTAAAGCCATTGCTAATGTTCAATTATTAGGTTCAGGTACTATTTTAGAAAAAGTACGTGAAGCTGCACAAATTCTTGCTAATGATTACAACATATCAAGCGATGTTTACTCAGTAACTTCATTTAATGAATTAGGCCGAGATGGTCAAGACGTAACACGCTGGAATATGCTTCACCCTGAAAGCAAGCCACGTGTGCCATACATAACCCAAGTAATTACCAAAGAAGCTGGTCCTGCAATTTCTGCAACTGATTATATTAAAAACTATTCAGACCAAGTACGTGCATACATTGATACAGAATACCGTTGTTTAGGTACTGATGGTTTTGGTCGTAGTGATAGTCGTGCAAATTTACGTAAGCATTTTGAAGTAAGTGCTGCATATGTTGTTGTTGCTTCATTATTTGAATTAGCAAACCGTGGTGATATTGAAAGCTCAGTTGTTTCAGAGGCGATTAAACGCTTTGATATAAACACTGAAAAACTTAACCCACTTTACGCATAATTAGTGACTAGAGAGGAAAATATAATGTCTATTGAAAAAATTCTAGTCCCTGATGTAGGTGGCGATGAAGTTGAAATTATCGAAATTTGTTTTGCTGTTGGCGACAAAATTGAAGCTGATGAAGGTATTATTACCGTTGAAACTGATAAAGCTTCTATGGATATCCCAGCTCCATTTGCAGGTAAGCTTGTTAGCTTAACTGTAAACGTTGGTGACAAAATTAAAGAAGGCGATATCATTGCCGAAATGGAAAGTGCTGAATCAGAAGGCACTGAAGCTGAAAGTGAACCTGCTCCTGCTGCTGAAGAAGCATCAGCTCCTGAAGCGCCGGCTCAAGAGCCAGCTGCTGAAGAAGCCCCTGTAGCAGCTGCCACTTCATCAGCTGCATCAGAAATTATTGATATCGCTGTACCTGATATAGGTGAAGATGGCGAAGTTGATGTCATTGATGTACTAGTTAGTGTAGGTGATGTTGTTGAAGCGGAAGACGGCTTAATCACTGTTGAAACTGACAAAGCAACGATGGATGTACCTTCTACCCATTCAGGTACAGTTAAAGAAGTTTACATTTCAAATGGTGATAAAGTTAAACAAGGTTCACTTGTTATTAAACTTGAAACTGCTGGTGGCTCATCAGTTGAAGCACCTGTGGCTGAAGCCCCTGTTGCTGAAGTTAGTGCTCCTAAAGAAGCACCAGCGAAAGTTTCGCCAACAACGGCTCCAGCTAGTTCACCTGTACCGCATCACCCACAGTCAGGCGTAGTAAATAAAGGAACGATTTATACCTCACCTTCTATTCGACGTATTGCCCGTGAATTTGGTGTCGATTTAACCTTGGTTAAAGGCACAGGTAATAAAGGCCGTATATTAAAAGAAGATGTTCAGTCTTATGTAAAATATGAACTTTCTCGTCCAAAAGCAAATGCAGGTAGTTCTGTAGCAGCGGGTGAAGGTGGACTACAAGTTGTTAGTGCTAAGGCTATTGATTTCTCAAAATTTGGTGAGATTGAAACGAAAGCATTAACACGTATTCAAAAAATATCTGGACCATTCTTACATCGTAACTGGGTTACTATTCCTCATGTTACTCAGTTTGATGAAGCTGATATTACCAATGTTGAAGCTTTCCGTAAGGAGCAAAACGTTGTTTGTGAAAAACAAAAGCTTGGCTTTAAAATTACACCTCTTGTGTTTATTTTAAAAGCGGCAGCAGACGCTTTACGTGCCTATCCAACATTTAACTCAAGCTTAAGTGAAGATGGTGAAAGCTTAATCCTTAAGAAGTACATCCACATTGGTGTCGCTGTAGATACACCAAACGGACTAGTAGTTCCCGTTGTACGAGATGTTGATAAGAAAGGTATTTACGAATTGTCTCGTGAGCTTTTAGAAATTAGTGTTAAAGCACGCGAAGGCAAACTCAAAGCGGCTGATATGCAAGGTGGTTGTTTTACTATTTCTAGTCTCGGTGGTATTGGTGGTACTGCATTTACACCAATCGTTAATGCGCCTGAAGTTGCTATTTTAGGTGTATCAAAATCAGAAATGAAACCGAAATGGAATGGTAAAGAGTTTGAACCTAAGCTGATGTTACCATTATCGATGTCTTATGATCATCGTGTAATTGATGGTGCACTTGCCGCTCGATTTACCGTACATTTAGCTAGTGTGATGTCTGACATTCGTAAATTAATACTTTAGTCAGAATTTTCTTAATTAATATTGGCGAAATTCACCAGATAAGCGTAGAATTTCGCTATTAATGCCAATATTATTAACTTGGTATAATATATTTACACAAATTAAAACTTTCATAGTTTATTGAGGATTGTATGAGTAACGAGATAAAAACTCAGGTTGTTATTTTAGGTGGTGGCCCCGGTGGTTATTCTGCTGCTTTTCGCGCTGCAGATTTAGGTTTAGATGTTGTATTAGTTGAGAGCCGCTCAACGTTAGGTGGCGTATGTTTGAATGTAGGCTGTATTCCTTCTAAAGCATTATTACATGTTGCTAAAGTTATTGATGATGCTGCTGCAATGGCTTCTCATGGTGTAACATTTGGTAAGCCAGAAATTAACTTAGACAAAATTCGTAGCTGGAAAGAAGATGTTATCGGCCAACTTACGAGTGGTTTAGGCGGAATGTCAAAAGCACGTAAAGTTAATACTGTTACAGGTTTTGGTAAATTCACATCAGATAAAACAATTGAAGTTGAAGGTGCTGACGGTAAAACGACCATTACTTTCGATAATGCTATTATCGCTTGTGGCTCTTCAGTTATCGATTTACCGTTTATTCCTAATGATGACCCACGTGTTATTGACTCTACTGGTGCTCTTGAACTTGAAGATGTTCCTGGTGAGATGTTAGTACTAGGTGGTGGTATTATTGGCTTAGAAATGGGCACTGTGTATTCAGCGCTTGGCTCTAATGTAAGTGTGGTTGAGTTTGCTGATCAATTAGTACCTGCCGCTGATAAAGACATTGTTAAAATTTACACTAACTACAACAAAAACAAGTTCAACATCATGTTGTCTACTAAAGTTGTTGCAGTTGAAGCTAAAGACGATGGCTTATACGTAACTTTTGAAGGTAAGAATGCTCCTGAAGGCCAAGTTCGTTACGATAAGATCTTAGTTGCTGTAGGTCGTAAACCAAATGGTCAACTAGTTGGCGCAGATAAAGCAGGTGTAAATGTTGATGAGCGTGGTTTTATCAATGTTTCTAAAGAACTTCGTACAAATGTTCCACATATCTTTGCTATTGGTGATGTTGTAGGACAACCTATGCTTGCTCATAAAGCCGTACATGAAGCGCATTGTGCTGCTGAAGTAATATCAGGTAAAAAACATGAGTTTGATCCTCGTTGTATTCCTTCAATTGCTTATACTGATCCTGAAATGGCATGGGTTGGTGTTACTGAACGTGAAGCAAAAGAGCAAGGTTTAAATATTGAAGTTGCCAACTTCCCATGGGCCGCTTCTGGTCGTGCTATCGCTTCAGCACGTACTGAAGGTAAAACTAAGATGATTTTCGAAAAAGAAACTGGTCGTGTTTTAGGTGGTGCTATAGTTGGTATCAATGCAGGCGAAATGCTTGGTGAAATTTGTTTAGCCGTAGAAATGGGCGCTGATGCAGAAGATGTTGGTTTAACAATTCATGCTCACCCAACGTTAAATGAATCTATTGGCTTAGCTGCTGAAATCTTTGAAGGTTCAATCACTGATTTACCAAATGCTAAAGCTGTTAAAAAGAAAAAGTAATTAATCTATAAAAAGTAGACTTTTCAATTTAAAAACCAGCAATTATGCTGGTTTTTTACTTTATAACTCAGAAAAAACATATACTTTATTTCCCTGTTTTCTGACATAACTTTTGATACGTCAGCATAGCCGTAACCCTGTAACTCACTAAATACGAAATTCCAACGAATTAATAACAAATAAACGGAGATTCTGAATCAAGCCCAAGATGATAGGAGTACCTTCAAGATACAAAGAGTACGTTGAGGATAATACGCTAAAAAAATCACTATTACCAAAAGGTAATAGTGAGTTCATATAAAGTCTACGCTCTGTTACTGATAACAGCGCCTATTCACCCAAGGTCGCAATCATATTTTATAACTTGTAGGTATATAAATTCTAATGACGAAGCTAAGTAACCTCAGCTCGGGATAAGAATTAATTAAATTGAACTAAGTGCCCGTTCCACGATCCGATCTTTCGACCAAGAAAA
>NZ_JAUOPP010000035.1:0-35155 GCF_030547765.1 Colwellia sp. 6_MG-2023
ACATCACCGTAGGGGAGAATTTATTCGCCTAATGAGAACAGGCGACTGAAGTCGCCCCTACATACGCCCTACATTCATCCTACATACACCCTAACAAAAAACATTGTTAGACGAAGGTGTTCGACATCACCGTAGGGGCGAATTTATTCGCCTAATAAGAACAGGCGACTGAAGTCGCCCCTACATACGCCCTACATTCATCCTACATACGCCCTAACAAAAAACATTGTTAGACGAAGGTGTTCGACATCACTATAGGGGCGAATTTATTCGCCTAATAAGAACAGGCGACTGAAGTCGCCCCTACATACGCCCTACATTCACCCTAGAAAAAACATTGTTAGACGAAGGTGATCGACATCACCGTAGGGGCGAATTTATTCGCCTAATAAGAACAGGCGACATTCGTCGTCACTCCGTTGCCCTTCCCCTGTCATTCCGTTGGTCACTTAATACGGAATCTTCCTCGTAAAGCAGCATAAAACTTGAGATCCTGAATCAAGTTCAGGATGACGGTGATCATTCAGAATGGCTTATTATTAAGGATAACTAAATATTGAGGATAACTAAAAATATTTAAAAAGTAGGTTGTTTTAGACAAAAAAAAGCCTCTCAGATGAGAGGCTAAAAGATAGTAATACAAGCTACTATCCCATCAAAATTACTTTGCTAAATATCGCTAATTACTTCTCTAATTTAGAAAAGTAATCAAAAATTACTGGCACATCATTTTGACCAAGGCCTGCATCAACAGCTGCCTGTAGGTTTGCAGAAGTACCTTGAGCGATTAAAGACTCACTACCAAGATCAGCAACCATTTGATTAAAGTAACCAAGATCTTTATTTGCGTTTGCAACAGAGAAACCTAATTTCTCTTCACCATCTACTGCATAAAACTTACAGAACTGCATGAATGGCGAGTTAGATGGACCTGCAGACATAATGTCAAACAATTGTTGACCGTCAACACCAGCAAGTTTTGCTATAGCAAAAGCTTGTGACATCGCTGTAACAGTTGTCATACCCATAAAGTTATTAATTAACTTAGTTGTATGGCCTGCCCCTAATTTACCAAGATGGAATACATTCTCACCTTGCTCTTCTAGTAAAGGTTTAACTTTATTAAAAGTATCAATATCACCAGCTGCCATGATGTTTAACAAACCATCTTTAGCGTGTGCAGGAGTACGACCTAAAGGAGCGTCGATCATACCAATGCCTTTTTCAGCAAGGGCTGCACCAATTTTAATTGTTGATGCTGGGATAGAAGTACCGAAGTCAATCAAAGTTGAACCTTCTTTCATACCAGCTAAAACACCATCTTCACCATATACAATTTTTTCAACAACAGCTGAAGTTGTAAGACAAAATTCAACTACATCACTAGCAGCAGCTAATTCTTTAGCAGAAGTAAATTGCGTAGCATTACCACGAGCAAGTACCGCATCAACAGCAGCTTGGTTAAGATCCATAACGTTTACTTGAAAACCACGTTTTTGTAAGTTTTCAACCATGTTGCCGCCCATAAGGCCAAGGCCGATGAAACCTATAGTAGGTTTTGTCATATCTAACTCCTAAAAATATTTTTATGTTTATCTGAGTGTGAAACTCTTCACCTAAACTCAGATTACTATTTAATCTAAAACCAAATAACAACTTTGATTAGAATCTATTGTGCAAACCAAAAGTGGTATATCTGCATAACTTTGAGTCACTGAAAAGATTAATACTGTGACTATTTAATACCAACTAACTGGTTAGTTAATATGCCTAACAATCAGGAACAATTTAATACTAACCAATAGCATTCAACATGTCAACCAATTTACAATAATTGGTAATAACATAAGAAGGTTTATTTAATGAGGTTCGGATGAAATATATAGTCATTTTCTCAATAAAAAACGCAGTATCTAACCTAAATCAAATACTGCGTTATTGTTAATATTTAATGATTAATAATCTACTTCTTCATTATTACGCTTTCATTAAAACTTACCAAAAATGGTTATATTGTAAATATAATTTACATGTTATATATAACCAAAACTAACATACTTTAATAAAACCTAAACTAGTTTGTAAAAGCTAATTTAGGTCTAAAATAAATTAGAAACGGTAGCTAGCACCAAAAGTAATACGACGGTCAGTGATACCTTGAGCACATAATAAAGCACCTTCATTAACACAAGATTGAGTAATATCAGATTCAGTTAAATTAACTGCTTCAACACCTAGGTTCAATTGGTCATTTACGTCATAGCTTATGCTCGCATTAAGTTGTCCTCTGTCATGTGTAACAACAGGGAAACCTAGTGTAGAGTTTAAGCTTGCGCCAGCAGCAGTATCTTCAGTACGGTACGCTTCACGCCATGTGTAACGAAGTCTTGCTGAAAGGCCATACTTTTCATAATAAACCGCAAAGTTATAAGCATTTTCAGAGAAATCAAGCAGTCCTTGATCAGATGAATACGTTACAAATTCTTGGTCATCATAAATGCCATTAATTGCGTTAAATATATCAGTACCACGGGTTGCAGATGTGTAAGTTGCAGAGCCACCGCTATAATCTTGAATAGTGTAGTTAGCTACTACACCAAACCCTGATGCCCAACCTAAATCATCTTCAAAGCTTGACAGATCATATTGGAAAGCTAACTCAATACCTGATTGAGTAACAGTCGCTGAATCATTAAATTTAGATTGGCGATCAACACATAAACCTTCAGAGTTAGGGTCACCTAAAACATTAGGCTGAACTGATGGATTCCAGATACCACCACCTGAACATAAAGGGTTAGTATCACGTAAACCATTACCATCAAGTGCTGCACTATCCAAAGCGGTAACAAATAAGTTAGTACGATCTTTCTTGAAGTAACCGATACTTACTACAGCCGCTTCAGCAAAATACCATTCTGCTGAAATATCAAATGAAGTAACTTCTTCAGGCTCTAAGCCCGCATTACCTAATTCTAATGCTTGGTTTTCATTAGTACCAAATGAAACGGACGTATTTAAGTCACCAAAGTTAGGACGTAAAATATCTTTACCCCAACCTAAACGCACAACAACATCGTCAGTTACGTCTGCAACTAAATTTAAACGAGGCAGTGTATAGCTGTAATCAGCCGTTGTTGTTACTGGTGTTACAACACTATTACTTACCGTATTACCTGTTGAAGCGATATCGGTTGATACATGACGTACACCAAAATTACCGCGAATCATTTCATATTCAAAATTTGCTTGTGCATACAGAGCATGAGATTCTTCTTCAATTTCAAATGCGGCAGTATCACTAGGTGTTAAATCAGGTAAGCTCGGTGAACCACCAGTTACCGCAGCATTTTCTAGCATCGCCTGCTCTAATATTTCAATAACACCATCTGGATCATTAAATGCACGATCTGGATCGATAATTAAGAAATTACGCAATGCTAGTTCACGACCATCGGCATCACCAAAGTGACTTGGACCCGCAACAAGTAATTCTTGAAATAATGCACCATTTGGGCTATCAATCATTTTGCTAAAGCCACCAATTCGATCTGAAATGGTCACTGCACTGTGTTTAGTTTTGTTATAACGATAACCAAAATCAACAGAAGTGACGATGTTATCATCAATGTAATAAGTTGAATCTACACGAAATGCTGTATCAGAGTTTTCGTTAGTATTTTGCGAGATATCAACCTGATCCAAAACAACATTGTTGTAATCAAGCAAGTCATCAACACTTGGCGCGAATGGCGAGTCGAAATCAATACCAAAGGCTAAAGAATTACCGGTAAGGTCATAAGCAAACGGTACAGCATTATCATTATCAGTATCACTGGTAATATTACCATCAGCGTCTAAATCAGAAAGCGGAGTATTAGGGTTAATAAAGTTTAATTGCGAATTTAATGATGGTGTCGATGTTTCTGAACTTGCATATGAAACCTCTGCACTGATAAATAAATTATCATCTTGCCATTCACCACCAATTCTAAATACTTCAGTATCTGTTACACGCGCACCAGTATCGCTGTTAAAACGCAGGTTTGGATCAGAATCATGTACATTTAAAAATGGCTGAATTGTACCTGTAGTCGCTGCTTGAATACTGCCTAAATTAACACCATCAAGTGAGCCAAAATTAACTGTTTCAAAGCTCTCTGGCAGGTTATAGTTAAGTACACTACCTACTCCTGAAGCTTGTACGCGCGTACTTTCTTGACGACGTTCTTGACTAGTAATAATAGCATCAACGAAAAATTTCATATTATCGTTTGGCGCGTATTCAAACGTAGTCGCTAAGTTAGTAGTTTCATATTCAAAATTTTCTAATTCTTGGTTCAAAAATTGAATACCAAGAAAATCAAAGTTTTGCGCTACAGGTCTATCGGTCGCTACATTTTCTAGTTGACGATTATCGCCAAAGCCTCTATAAACATCAGCACTAGCATTTTCTACAAGACCACCATCGCGATCAACACGAGGACGAAATGAAGTTGCTTCTTGTTTTGTAAAACTACCACTGACAACAAAACCAACTTTACCACCAGAATCAAGCTGCCAATTATCACCATAAGCGCCCGATATTCTTGGTTGAACACCATCGGTAGTAAGACTACTATCTTCACCTTGTACACGAAGTGAGCCTAACGTTTCGGTTAATTCAAGCGGACGAATAGTACGTAAGTTAATTGTACCACCAATAGAGCCTTCAGTAGTTTTAGCTTCTGGTGCTTTAGTGATTTCAACCCCAGCGATAATAGCTGCAGAAAGATCTTCAAAGTTCATGCCGTTACGTCCAGCACCTGAACCTACAGTAGAAGCTCCGTTTATTTCAACGCGATTAGCGTTGCTACCACGAATTTGCACACCAGTACCAATACCGGCTGTTCTGGTGATTTGAATCCCGGTAACATTTTCAAGTACCTCAGCTAAGTTTTGATCTGGCAACTTACCAATATCTGTTGCCATAATAACTTCAGTTAAGTTATCTGTATCACGTTTTTGCGCAAGCGCACTAGTAAGTGAACCACGCATCCCCGTAACAGAGATAACTTCAATTTCTGCTTCTTTTTGTACGCCATTAGCTGGCTCATCAGCTGCAACTGCAGCAAATGGTAATGCCAAGCCTAAACAAGCAACAGATAAGTTATTGCGAATGCTTTTACCGGTAAACAATTGTTGAACTGTAGCAGCTAACTTTGTTTTTCTAGTAGTTATTATGTTTTTCATATTCCCCGCCTTCATATTATTGGTTTAATAATTGTTCAAATTTTATTGGGCTTTTATTTATTGAACTTTTATAATTTTAATTAGACAACAACTTAAACTAACCAATAACCAAAATATTGTCAACAATCTATTATTACCAATATTCTATATATTCAATATAAACACTGTTTATTGGTAATGCAGCAATCATAACCAATTGAAATAAAACAAATAAAAAAAATTAATTTTTATTCATCAATTTATTTATTAGAGTAATTGCACTTATATACGAAGAATTTAATAGTGTAGAGTGAAGCTATTACCTTTGTAATAAAAATAAAAATTTCCCTTTATAATCAGTAATATAAATTATAAAAACATGGTTTTAACCTTGTTTTTATAAGACAATCAATAACTTAAAAAACAAATAGAAAATAGTAACAATAGTATTGTAAATTACAAGGTGGTTATACCAATTGGTATGAACACTTAAAGAGGGAATATACTCATATTAATGGTAAGTATAAGATTATTTATTGGGCTTGCTAGATGAGAGTACAAGTTATAATAAAAGAAGAAAATAAGGCACAGATAAGTGTAGTAAAATAGACCTAATAGAGAAAATAAAGGTTGCTGATAGATAGTAGATGATTAATTTATCCTCTATTTATTCAACAACCTTATATAAATTAATTTTTTTGAGCGTTTTTCTTTTTAAACCATGTATAACCTTTGTATACCACTAACGCAAAAACAACCCAAAAAGTTATGTGATAAAAAGTATGCAGTGAACCATCACCTAATGCGTGGTCTGTATGTGCAAATGCTTGTGCGGTAAATAAGCTTAAAAAACTAATAAATACTGTTAAAACGTTCATAATAAATCCTTAAAGTAATGAGAATAAGTAAAAATAAATAACTGATAGCTTAACTTTAAGCTATCAGTTAGGGTTATCAAAAAACTAACTGTGTAAAAATCAGATCATCAAAAATTAAATTTTCAACATACCTTCTTTTTCAATAAATTCGATTATCTCGGTTAAACCTTGCTTGGTTTTCATATTAGAAAAAATAAACTTCTTATCGCCGCGCATTTTCTTAGTATCTCGGTCCATCACTTCAAGTGAAGCACCAACTAACTCAGCAACATCGATTTTATTAATAATCAATAAGTCCGATTTAGTAATACCAGGACCACCTTTACGAGGTATTTTATCGCCTGCAGAGACATCAATAACATAAATAGTTAAGTCAGATAACTCAGGACTAAAAGTAGCACTTAAGTTGTCACCACCACTTTCAATTAACACAAAGTCTAAATTTGAATGTAATGCTTGTAGCTCATCAATAGCGGCTAAGTTCATTGATGCATCTTCACGAATAGCAGTATGAGGACAACCACCGGTTTCTACCCCCATTATTCTATCTGCTGCTAGCGCATCATTTTTAGTTAAAAACTCAGCATCTTCACGGGTATAAATATCGTTAGTTACAACCGCCATATTATATTTGTCACGTAAGGCTAAACATAACTCGCGTAATAAAGCGGTTTTTCCTGAGCCAACAGGACCACCAACACCAATACGTAAAACTTGTTTTTTCATTCTATATTCTCTTAATGTCTTTTTAAATAAATTGTATTGTTAACCATGATTGCACTTCCAACATCATAAACTTTAAACAATGTGTTCAAATAATAAGTGTTAATTACAAACAATTACTACGAGCGAAACAGTCGTGAATATTGCGTTTCATGCCAAGCACTTGCCATCGCTAAGTGCGGTAAACTAGTACCTATATCTTCATCGGTTACCTTGTTCGACTTTTCAATAATGGTCTGTGTATTTTCAGTTAACTCAAAGAGTAAATTTTGAGCTTGGGTTTGGCCAAGTGGCACTAACTTGGTAGCAGCCGCAACTTGGTTATCAATGTATGTCCAACAGTAACCACTTTGTGCTGAAATTAAATCCAGCTTAAAAACATACGCACAAAGTGCAAAAGCGCTAACAAAGCTAATTTCTTGTATATCCATTATTACTTGGTAAGGCGTTGTATCAATACTATCAAGTTGCTTAATTAGTCGAATTAACGCTTTACCCATCGCTAAATCAGCCAATAACAACTCATGACTTTCTCGACATGCAATTAACTGTGTGTTCCAAGTACTAAAACCAACTAAATCGTCATTGCTTAAGGTGATAAATAATCGTTTTAAAACGGCTAAATCAGTTTGTGCAATAGACTCTGCTAAATTGATGTTTATCCAACTAGCGGTTGTTTCAGGTGACACTAACCAGCCCATTTCCACTGCATACTCTAGCCCTTGAGAAAACGAAAAACCTCCCACTGGCAGATTAGCACTGCATAGCTGTAAAAGCCTATTCAGTTGAATTGGGTCAGCTTGTGGCTTGCCAAATAACTCAGCGTCTAAAGCTTTAGTGTACGTACTAGTGTGCATGAGAATGTGAGTGCCCATGACTGCCTTTGCTATAAGCACCATTTTCAGGTTCAAAAATAGTTGGCGTATGATCAATGGTTAAACCGTACTTTTCCGCAAGCTCTTCTAATACATAATCAGGTTTAAAGCGCACCCATAATTCACCAATTTGCAATGACGTATGACGATTACCTAAGTGATAGCACACTTTACAAAATGTTAACCAATCGGTTGCTGTTGCGGTTGCTACAGGTTCATTAGCGCCTTTAACTTCTATAAATAAACCACATTCAGTTTTTAATACTTCACCCACTAACAAAGGGTGACCACGTTCCATAAAAATACCAATATCTAAACCATTATCCGTTTTACCTTTAATACGGGCTTTTTTTCGCGTGTCTTGATCTAATGTAATTGAATCGGCTATTTCACTATGAGTATGATCTAAACGTTCATATGCTTGTAACATGTATTTTCCTAACCTTGCTAATATTCTTTAATAACTAACGATTAATGCTAATGCTTTGTTCAATGAAGAACAATTAAAACAAGCAGTATAATTGTGCGAGAGGCAATGAAGTTGCTGGCTCACAGGTCAATAGCTCACCATTAGCGCGCACTTCATAAGTCTGTGCATCTACTTCAATTTTTGGTTGCCAATCATTATGAATCATATCGTCTTTACCAATATTTCTTGTGTTTTTACAAACACCAACTAAGCGTGTCATACCTATTTTTTCAGGTACACCAGCATCAATTGAAGCTTGAGACATAAAAGTCATTGATGTTTGCGCTGCCGCACTCCCGTGCGCGCCAAACATAGGACGATAATAAACCGGTTGTGGCGTAGGAATCGATGCATTGGCATCCCCCATCGGCGCTGCCGCAATCATGCCAGACTTTAAAATAGTCGCCGGTTTAATCCCAAAAAATGCCGGCTTCCATAATACCAAATCAGCTAATTTACCTACTTCAATTGAGCCAACTTCATGGCTGATACCGTGGCTAATCGCTGGATTGATGGTATATTTTGAAATATAACGCTTGGCACGAAAATTATCATTGCGTTCAGTATCAGGCGCTAAAGGTCCACGCTGCTGCTTCATTTTATGGGCAGTTTGCCAAGTACGCGTGATCATTTCACCAACACGGCCCATTGCTTGAGAATCAGACGAAATCATACTGATAGCACCTAAATCATGCATAATATCTTCAGCGGCAATACTTTCTTTACGGATACGTGAATCTGCAAAGGCAATATCTTCTGGAATTGATGGATTTAAATGGTGACAAACCATTAACATATCCAAATGCTCATCAATAGTATTAACCGTATAAGGTCTTGTTGGGTTAGTTGACGAAGGTAATACATTCGATTCACCACATGCACGGATAATATCAGGTGAATGTCCACCACCAGCGCCTTCCGTATGATAAGTATGAATAGTACGACCTTTAAATGCTGCCAAAGTATCTTCAACAAAACCCGACTCATTTAAAGTATCGGTATGGATAGCAATTTGCACATCATAACGTTCAGCTACCGATAAACAGTTATCAATTGCTGCAGGTGTTGTACCCCAATCTTCATGAAGTTTTAAACCACAAACGCCCGCCTCAATTTGCTCTTCAAGGGCAATAGGTAAACTCGCATTACCTTTACCGAGAAAACCAAAGTTCATCGGGAGATCATTAGTGGCTTGTAGCATTTTATGAATATACCAAGGGCCTGGCGTACAAGTAGTCGCTTTAGTACCTGTTGCAGGGCCTGTTCCGCCACCAATCATGGTAGTAACGCCAGACATTAACGCTTCATCGACTTGCTGTGGGCAAATAAAGTGAATATGTGCATCAATTCCACCCGCAGTAAGTATTTGTCCTTCACCGGCAATAACTTCGGTGCCTGGGCCTACTTCAATATCAATATTGTCTTGAATATCAGGGTTACCCGCTTTACCGATAATAGCAACACGACCATCTTTAATACCAACATCGGCCTTAACGATGCCCCAATGATCAAGAATCAGGGCATTGGTAATAACCAAATCTACCGTGTCAGCACAGGATGCTTGGCTTTGTCCCATTCCATCACGAATAACTTTACCACCTCCAAAGGTGATTTCTTCGCCGTATTCCGTAAAATCTTTTTCTACTTCTATCCATAAGTCGGTATCTGCCAAACGAACTCGATCACCAGTGGTCGGTCCGAACATATGTGCATAGGAATGTTTATCAATAGTCGCCATATTATACTTCTCCCTCTAAGCTGCCTTGAATGTCACCACGAAAACCGAATACGCGGCGTTTGCCACGATAAGCGATTAAAGTCACTTCACGTTCTTGACCGGGTTCAAAGCGAACAGCCGTACTTGAGGTAATATCTAAACGATAACCTCGCGTTAATTCTCGGTCGAATTTAAGTGCACTGTTCACTTCATAAAAATGATAATGTGAGCCAACTTGAATCGGGCGATCACCCGAATTGGCAACGGTTATTTTTAATTGTTCACGGCCGACATTGAGCTCGCGGTTACCACTGTCAGTTTTTATTTCACCAGGGATCATAATGGCTTCTCTCATGATTAACGTTTAACTAAAATCAACTAAATGAATCAATTTTATCAATCGATTAAATAATTGGGTTGTGAACGGTAACAAGCTTAGTTCCATCAGGGAATGTTGCTTCAACTTGTACATCGGTAATTAACTCGGCAACACCTTCCATCACTTGGTCACGCGTTAATAATGTACGACCATAATCCATCATTTCAGCAACGGTTTTACCATCACGGGCACCTTCAACAATTTCCATGGAAATATAAGCCATCGCCTCAGGGTAATTTAATTTTACGCCACGCTTTAAACGTCGCTCAGCTAATAGTGCCGCAGTGAAGAGCAATAACTTGTCTTTTTCTCTTGGTAATAAATCCATACGTTTCTCTGCTTTATGTTAAATTGATAACTATTTATTTAGCGATAATATTATAAATTAAGTATGCCAAACACGTGGGATATTAGCCTCTTTACTAAGGTATAGCGGTCTTATCTTTTGCCATAACTGAATAAAAAGTGCCTTGCACTCTTCTGCATGCTGCCCCAAATAACGTATCACTAATAATTTTCGTATTTGGCTAATACTAATTTTGTGCTCTGCGCCCGCTTCAAGCATACATTCACGTAATTGTTCTACAAGAATTTTATTATCAGCAACACTGAGCAGCTCATCAGGCGCGTAAGCCATGAAGGTCGCAAAGACACTGTGGTTATTTAAACCTGCCACATGCTGATGTATATCATTGTCAGGCTTAATCGCTATTCTATCGTGATACATTAATGTACCTTCACAATACACACGATTTAATTGTGTGTAACTACCTTGTTTAAATAAGTGACCAGCACTAGGCAAACCTAAACAAGTAATATCCCAACCTAAATAAGCGCTATCTTTTGCTAAATGTACATCAACGGTATTAAAGCCATCGGCACCTTCATAAACAATCGTTTCTAATGGAAAGTTTTCACATTTAGCCTGAGTAGCAAGTCTTAGCTCACAATACTGTACTTGTTTAGAGTCGCCAATAGAAAGATCTTCACGAGCACGATAAAAACGATTAGCCCCCGGAGTGGTCACTAAACTATGGGCTTGCTCATTAACTTGAATCTTAATTCGCAGTTCATCCCCTGACACAATGCCCGCTGGTGGATGCAATAAATAGATATGCGCACAATCCCGCCCTTCTGGGTAAAACGCTTTTTGTACGGTTAACGGGCCTTGTCGCTTAGTACGCGTAAGCTGACTACCATTAGCTGTTAAGCTGAATTCTAGAAATAAATTAGCAAGCCATGCATTTTTAGGGACATGAGCGATAGTCGCTACATTATTGATGACATTCTTTTCTGCGCTTGGATCTAAGGTATTAGATTTATCTTCAATGTTTTCTGTCATTTTTATTGTGGCTACTTTTCAACGTACTTCATAGGCGTTTTCTATTTTATGACTAAAAACGCCCAGAAGTATAGTGTATTACTCGATAAAACAGTGACTTGATTAACGCTTTACAATTAAACGGCTAAATATTTACCAACTAGCTCATCGGTTAATTCAGGCATTGGGCCTGTTGCAATAACATGACCTTTCTCCATTAGTACAAACTCTTCACCCACCGCGCGAGCAAAAGGTAATTTCTGCTCTACCAAAACAATAGTAATACCGTGCTCTTTATTCAGCTTTAATAAAACATCACGAATTAATTGCACTATATTAGGCTGAATACCTTCATTCGGCTCATCCAGAATTAAAATATCAGGATTTAAAACTAATGCTCTGGCAATCGCAAGTTGCTGCTGCTGTCCCCCCGACAAATCACCACCACGGCGATGTAGCATTTCTTTTAATACCGGAAACAACTCATAAATATGCTCAGGGATTATCTTGCTTTTTTGGCGCTTACAATTAAGGCTTATTTTTAAATTTTCTTCAACGGTTAACAACGGAAAAATATGACGCCCTTGTGGTACATAGCCAACACCTATTTCTGGACGCGATTCCACTGAGCTTTTCGCCATATCTTTGTTATTGATAACAAGGCTACCTGCACTAATTGGCAACATTCCCATAATAACTTGTAGCAAGGTAGTTTTACCTACCCCATTACGCCCCATAATACAGGTACGAGAGCCCTTCTTAATATTAAGGTTTAAGTCCCATAATATTTGTGTGCCGCCGTATTTTTGATCTACTGAGGTTAACTCAATCATTATGCTTGTGCTCCTACTTCCTGCTCAGCCACATTATTTTCCGTGGTACTCTCTTGCCCATCATCTTCACCTAAGTAAACTTTGATAACGTCTGGGTTAGCTTGTACTTCTGACATTGTTCCTTCAGCAAGCACTGAGCCTTGGTGTAACACCGTTACTTTTTTAGCAATAGAGCGAACAAAGGCCATATCATGTTCAACCACAATTACAGAATGCTTACCCGCTAACGACGTCAATAATTCCGCTGTACGTTCAGTTTCTTGTCCTGTCATACCGGCAACGGGTTCATCCACCAATAATACACGTGGCTCAGCTGCCAACAACATGCCTATTTCTAACCATTGTTTTTGACCGTGTGATAAACGACCCGCAGGATAATAAGCCTCTTTAACTAAACCAATGGTTTGTAGAATCTCCCCAATTCTATCTTTTTGTTCGCCGCTTAATTTATGAAATAAAGAAGTCCAAATACCTTTATCACCCGATAAACTCAGTTCAATATTTTCAAATACAGTTAACGCTTCAAAAACGGTTGGCTTTTGAAATTTACGTCCTATGCCTGCTTTAGCAATTTCAGACTCATCTAATTGCAGTAAATCAATTTGCTGACCAAAATTCACCTTGCCTTTGTCAGGGCGAATTTTACCGGTAATAACATCCATCAAGGTTGTTTTACCTGCACCATTAGCACCAATTAAACAGCGTAATTCACCGTCGTTAATATATA
This sequence comes from Colwellia sp. 6_MG-2023, assembly GCF_030547765.1. Classification (NCBI taxonomy): domain Bacteria; kingdom Pseudomonadati; phylum Pseudomonadota; class Gammaproteobacteria; order Alteromonadales; family Colwelliaceae; genus Colwellia; species Colwellia sp. 6_MG-2023. The sequence continues at coordinate 13,134 of NZ_JAUOPP010000035.1, forward strand.
AATTCAAATCATTTAACGCTTTAAAGCCTTCAAAACTTACGCTGACATCTTCCACATATAAAATAACGCCGTGTCGCGTATCTGGCTTAATGTTTTCTGTTGCGGTAAGCGGACTACCTGATTTATCAACAATCATTATTTAGCCTCCACTTCTGTTGTTTTTGTCTTATTTTGATCATTTACTTCTTTTACTGCTAACGTTTCTGACTCAGCACTTTTAAACATAGATAATTTATCAAAAAGGTTTGGTAATAAACCGGCAATCCCTTTAGGTAACAATAACGTGACTAAGACAAAAAGCCCGCCTAATGCAAATAACCATGCTTCTGGCATAATCGCCGTAAAGCGTGTTTTTGCATAACTAACCACAATCGCGCCGATAATTGCGCCGTATAAAGTACAACGCCCGCCAATCGCCACCCAGATAACCATTTCTATTGAGTTAAGCGGTGAGAATTCGCCCGGATTAATAATACCAACTTGTGGTACATATAAGGCGCCAGCGACACCCGCCAACATGGCTGAAACAACAAATATCCATACTTTATAATGTTCAGGTTTATAGCCAACAAAACGAACGCGACTTTCAGCATCACGAGTCGCCGTAACCACACGGCCCATTTTAGAGTTAACAATAAAATTACTGATCCAATAACCAATGCCTAAAGCGACAGCGGTAATCACAAATAAACTGAGCTTGGTGTGTGGATCTTGTAAGGAGAAACCCGCTATTTCTTTAAAATCAGTTAAGCCATTATTACCGCCAAACCCCATTTCATTGCGAAAGAAAGCTAGCATTAAGGCATAAGTCATTGCCTGCGTCATAATAGATAAGTAAACACCACTTACCCGTGAGCGAAATGCCATTGAACCAAAGATATAAGCGAGTAAACCAGGACCAATAAAGACCATGGCGATCATCCACACAATACTGCTAGAGCCAGCCCAAAACCAAGGAAGTTCAGTCCAGCTTAAAAATACCATAAAGTCGGGTAAATCAGGATTTCCATAGACACCTCGGTCGCCAATTTGACGCATAAGGTACATCCCCATGGCATAACCACCTAAAGTGAAAAATGCACCATGTCCCAAACTTAATATGCCGCAATATCCCCAAACAAGGTCAACTGCTAACGCTAGTAAGGCATAGCATAAATACTTACCAAATAAGCTGACGGTGTAATCACTGACATGGAAAAAAGATCCTTCTGCAAAAAATAAATTACATATTGTGACGTAGAGTGTGGCAATAAATAAAGTGCCAACAACAACATGTAAATGACTTAATGTTTTGAATATTTTTTGCATTGAAAATGGTTCTTTTGCGTAATTTTCAGTTAATGCGTTCGCTGAGTTAGTTGAGTTAGTCATTAGTCTGCCGCCCTCCCTTTTTGAGGAAATAATCCTTTAGGTCGTTTTTGTATAAACAACACTAAACCAACTAGCACAATAATATTGGCTAATACTGAACCAACTACCGGCTCTAAGAACTTATTAATTGATCCCAAAGACATCGCTGCAACTAAAGTGCCCCACAAATTACCTACGCCACCAAAAACAACAACCAAGAATGAGTCAATAATATAAGCCTGGCCTAAGTTAGGCCCTACGTTGGTTAACTGACTTAATACTACGCCAGCAATACCCGCTATACCTGATCCTAAACCAAAGGTGATCGCATCAACCCTATCACTTTTAATACTTAATGCTCTGGCCATATCTCGATTTTGTGAAACCGCTCGAACATGTAAACCTAATGACGATTTTTTCAAAATAAGTAGTAAGGTAAAAAACACCATTAATGAGAAAATAATGATATATAAACGGTTGTACGTTAATGAGAAAACGGGGTTGATCACCCAAGATCCTGTCATCCATTCAGGTGCTTGTACTTGGCGGTTAAGAGGAGAAAAAATCGTTCGAACTAATTGTTGTAAAATTAATGAAATACCAAAGGTTGCTAACAAGGTTTCTAGAGGGCGCCCTTTCAAATAACGAATAACGCCACGTTCGATAATAATACCGACAAAACCTGACACTAAAAATGCAGCCGGCACTGCCATTAATAACGAATATTCAATTAAGTTAGGAAAAGCTAGTTGAATAACATAAGTAGTATAAGCGCCTAGCATCATCATTTCGCCATGAGCCATATTAATAACGCCCATAACCCCAAAGGTGATGGTTAAACCAATAGCTGCAAGTAATAAAACAGAGCCTAAACTTAAACCAAAGAAAATATTTTCAATAATGCCGAAAAAGCTGCGTTTATCTTCAATACTACTAATGACTTTCGTTAAACTTGCAGCTAACGCTTTTTGCTCTGGGGTTTTATTATTAGCAGGTAACGCGGCTAACATTTTAACCATAGTATTATTTACTGATGGCTCTAAGGTATCTTCAAGCTGAGTAATAGCAGCCATGACCTCGTGATGAGTACCTGTTTTTAACTGATTCAGCAATAAAGTGATATTCATTAATTCACGAACCTCATCATCTGTTTCGGTCGTAATTAACGATTGTATAGCCGCAAGGCCAGATTTTGATGGGTTATCAAGTAACTGCTTAACCGCTTGCTCACGCACCGCTTTATTTGGATCTGTTAAATCTATTTTAGCAATAAAACTACGAATATCACCACGTAATCTATTGTTAGTTTTAACCTTTCTAAGTTTAGACTTTTTAACGGGCGCTAACGCTTCTGCTGTTAAAATATTCGTAATGCTGTAAAGAGACTCTTCTTTTAATGCAAGTACAACCGTTTTATCCGTTTTTAGATAATAAAGATCTCCTTCCATCATCGCTTTTAATACACCGCGAGTTTTATCGTTACGCGTTTCTGCTATTTTTTCCAACAAAGGTGACATTTTGTTGAGTTTGGTTGTGGGTAATTGATTCACTAATTGTGACAACGTTGAGTCTGTATGAGTACTTTCAACCGTACTCATATCTTGTGTATTGGCAAGTGCTTGCCAAGATATAATACAACTAAGTAATACAGAGAATAGTCGCTTCATTGCGTATTCCTTCTTAATTTTAAAAACAGACAATTTATACTTATACTCAAAGAATTCTGTCACTAACCTGCGCTTGGTTTAGGTTAAAAGTGCTTTGAGTATAAAATGTGCCAGCGGCTTATCGCTCTTAATAGAATAAAAAAAAACCAGCTACCAAAAGAGGAGGTAGCTGAGTAAGGTTCAACGGAGCTTAGAAACTTTGTCCTGAACATTTAGCTGTTGTTACATCAAAATTCCCGCATTTTACTGGCGCTGTCCAATCTGAAATCAAGTTTTTTGAACTTGGTAAAAAGTCTGACCATGCATCACCAATAACAGTACCCGGTGTTTCTGAAACCACTTCAAACTGACCATCTTCTTGAATTTCGCCAATAAGTACCGGCTTAGATAAATGATGGTTCGCATTCATTACCGCAATACCACCGGTTAAATTAGGTACAGCAATACCAATAAGACCTTGTTCAACAGCATCAACATCTGTAGTACCAACTTTTTCTACTGCTTTTGCCCACATTTTAAAACCGATGTAAGTCGCTTCCATTGGGTCATTAGTGACACGTTTGTCATCACCAATATATTTTTTCCAGTTAGCAATAAATTCTTCATTTTCATCAGTTTCAACACTTTGGAAGTAATTCCAAGCAGCTAAGTGACCAACAAGTGGTTTAGCATCAAAACCAGAAAGCTCTTCTTCACCAACAGAGAAAGCAACAACAGGAATATCTTCCGCAGAAATACCTTGGTTACCTAGCTCTTTATAGAAAGGAATATTTGCATCACCATTAATCGTTGAAACAACTGCTGTTTTCTTACCTTCAGAGCCAAACTTTTTAATATCTGACACAATACCTTGCCAATCAGAATGACCAAATGGTGTATAGCTGATCATAATATCTTCGTCTTTAACCCCTTTAGACTTTAAATATGCTGCTAAAATTTTATTTGTTGTACGTGGATAAACATAATCAGTACCTGCTAACACCCAACGTGTCGCACCAATTTCATCCATTAAATACTCAACTGCAGGAATCGCTTGTTGATTCGGCGCAGCACCGGTATAGAAAACATTTTTAGATGATTCTTCACCTTCATATTGCACTGGGTAAAATAACAAACCGTTTAACTCTTCAAGTACTGGTAATGCCGACTTACGAGAAACTGACGTCCAACAACCAAAAATAACATCAACTTTGTCTTTCGCTAATAATTCACGTGATTTCTCCGCAAACAATGGCCAGTTAGAAGCAGGATCAACCACAACAGCTTCTAGTTTTTTACCTAATAAACCGCCGGCTTTGTTTTGCTCTTCAATCATCATTAAAACGGTATCTTTTAATGTTGTTTCAGAAATAGCCATAGTGCCTGAAAGTGAATGTAATACACCCACTTTGATGGTATCTGCAGCCATAGTCACTTGCGCAACTAAACTACTCGCTATAATTGAACTGGCTAAAATCAGCTTTTTAAATTTCATCTTGTTATCCTTTATTTTTGTTTTTCATTTCGAATAAGGCGTACTAAAAATATCGGTACGCATTAACGTGGAAAGTTTTCTAAAGAGCGATTACTTCGCTCTTTGTCTTAAGCATTTACTAAAAAGTAATCAGTGCTTCAACAGCGAATGAGTTCACATCAACATCGTTCACTTCATCCATACGGTATTCAAACACCATTAATAAGTTGTCATTTACTACGTAGCTTGGTGAAATAGTGATACCTGTTGCGTCTTCAAACATTGCGCCACTCTCGTCTTCAATTTCCCAGTCGTTGTAACGCAGTGTTAAGCCAACTTTCTCAGTTATGGCATAGTTAGCCATCACTAAATAACCACTTGCGTCACTGCCTTCAAATGCACTGTCTTCAGCAGTGTTATATTCCACAGCCAAAGTTAACGCGTCTTTTGAATAGCTGGCCCAGGTGTTAATTAATTCAACATCGCCATCTTTTGAATAAAAACCTTTAATGGTAATTTCATCTGTTGGCATTAACGCCAACATAGTTTCAATACCTGGATGTTCTGAATCTGTTGATTGTGGACCAGCCAAATCATTTACAACCGACACTGCTACAGCAAATTTATCGCCACTATAAAGCCCAGAAACACCTTGTTGATAATAACCATAAAAGTATTTGGCATAGCCAGTACCAGAATATTGAAATAATCCAGTAGGCTCTTCTGTTTCCCAACCTGAGTAACTTAAAAAACGACCGGCTTTAACACTAAAGTTATCGGTTAACGCGTACGTAATAAATGCCTGCTCAAGATCGACACCTTCATCAGCATTTTGATATTCAATATCAACATTAGCGGTTAACTTGTTGCCAAAATCATAACCAACATTAATTTCTACTTGATCAAGGCCAGCATCATGCGTTGACTCGCCACCATCTGTATCAGTAGCGTAATAAGACATATCAATGAAACCACTGATGCTTAATGGATCTTTTTTCTCTTCTGCTTGCACTGTTGTCGCGCCAAATGAAAGTAGTAATATCGCAGCTACGGGTGTTAATTTAGTAAATAATTTCATGCTAAGTTTCCATGTTAAAAAATGAATAAACGTGTTTTGGTTATCTTTTTAGTTGATAACTCTCAACTCATGTATATCTTGAACTGGGTTTAGTATGTCGGTTATCGTCAAGGACTAATATTCGCAAAAGCGCGCAAAGGACTACGCATAACTACGCATATTTTTTTTAGTGCATTTATGTATGATGGCGCTCGCGTGTAAAACTGTAGATACGATTTTTTACGTTGATCTGTTAACCTTAAAGCTTATTTTTCACTATTTTCCTTGAGCTGCTTTAATTGGGCATAGCAAAATAAAAACGGTTTTATGTAAACCAACCATATGAGTAAGTTATTTTTATATGCAGTCGAATCAAAAAATATTACCAACGCGAAGAATCTACAATAAGCTTGTTGCTAACGAGATGATGGAAGATTTTGCTTTGCGCTTTACCGCAAGGCGAGCAAGACGATGGTCACTCAGTAGAATTGCTATCACCGCACTTGGTATTGTTTCTTTTCTGGTTTTAGAAGCTATTGGAGGCGCGATCACACTGAACTATGGTTTTACCAACTCTGTATGGGCTATTCTAGCGGTCGTATTGGTTATTTTCTTTACCGGTTTACCGATCAGCTATTACGCCGCTAAATATGGAGTTGATATCGACTTACTCAGTCGAGGTGCGGGGTTTGGTTATATTGGTTCAACCATCGCTTCCTTAATTTATGCGTCCTTTACGTTTATATTTTTTGCTCTCGAAGCCGCCGTAATGGCAATGGCACTAAAAATTTCACTTGGCATTCCCCTCAGTATTGGCTATATCATCAGTGCAGTAGTGGTCATTCCATTAGTCACACATGGCATTGCCTATATCAGTCGTTTTCAAGTATGGACTCAGCCATTATGGGTTGTTCTGCAATGCTTACCTTTGTATTTTGTCTTCAGCCATGAAGATAGCCAACTGCAAGGCTGGTTTAACTTTAACGGGTTAGCGGGAGAGCAAGGCGGATCTTTTGATATTTTACTTTTTGGTGCCGCCTCTGCAGTATTACTTGCCCTAGTTGCGCAAATTGGTGAGCAAGTTGATTTTTTACGTTTTTTGCCTGAAAAACCTAAAAAGAATGCTTGGCGCTGGTGGTGTGCCCTTATTGCCGCGGGGCCTGGCTGGATTATATTTGGTGCCTTAAAATTATTACTTGGTTCATTTTTGGCTTATCTTGCTTTACAACAAGGTATTCCCGCTGATGTGGCTAGTGACCCTGCTCACATGTATCAACTAGCCTTTGGTTATGTTTTTGATAATGTAGACTTAGTTATTCTTTTTTCTTGTTCTTTTGTCATCATTTCACAATTAAAGATTAATGTCGCTAATGCTTATGCAGGCTCCTTAGCTTGGTCTAATTTTTTCTCTCGTGTTACACATAACCACCCTGGTCGTGTTGTATGGATGGTTTTTAATGTTGCTATTGCCTTATTACTGATGGAGTTAGGCATTTACCAAACCATTGAAAGTATGCTGTCAGTGTATTCAGTATTAGTCTTGGCTTGGCTCAATTCTGTGGTAGCAGACTTAGTTATTAATAAACCTTTAGGCATAAGCCCTAAACATATCGAATTTAAACGCTCACATTTATACGACATTAATCCTGTTGGCGTTGGTTCAATGTTAATAGCGTCGGTAGTTGGTTTTACTGCACATTTTGGCTGGTATGGCGAAACAATAAAAGCACTTGCTTCGTTTATTGCTTGTGGCTTACCCTTTATCACAGTGCCATTGATAGGCTGGTTAACTAAAGGTAAGTTCTATTTAATTGATGAGAACAGAGACGAAATAACCAGTATTACCCAATGCCATATTTGTGAAAATAGTTTTGATCAAGAAGACATGACCTTTTGTCCTGCCTACGGCAAAGCCATTTGTTCTTTATGTTGCTCTTTAGATGTACGCTGTGGCGACCAATGCCGCACAGAAGCAACATTATCTAAACAGTCTTATCGTTTATTTAAGCGTTTTTTTAGTGATGCCTTATTAAGTAAACTGTCGACTCCATTAGTACACTTTATTGCCGTCACCATTGCCCTGAGTTGTATTGGCGCAGCTATTATTTTTCTTATTTATGTCCAACTGCCAATGGAAAATAATGAAATTAGAGCTGTTTTTGCCAATACCCTGATTAAAATATTTTTTGTCTTGGTTATTATTATCGGCGTAGTCAGTTGGCTATTTATACTAGCCCGTAGCAGTAATGTTTTAGCGATGCGAGAATTACGCTCGCAAACCAAAGCATTAGCTGATGAATCGAACGCCCATGAAAAAACAGCGTTAGCACTGCAAGACGCCAAAGAAATAGCTGAAGCCGCCAACAATGCTAAAAGTCGTTATCTTGCCGGCTTAAGCCATGAATTAAGAACACCATTAAATGTGTTATTAGGTTATGCCCAATTATTAAGTCAAGATCAGGAGCTTCCTGCAAGGCAGCGCGAAACATTAGCGATTGTAAAGCGTAATGGGGAGCATTTAGCGGATTTAATTGAAGGATTATTAGAGATATCTAAAATTGAAGCGGGTCGAGTCACTCTGCAACGAGATGAATTTAACTTGAAGGCTATTTTGCAACAATTAGTTGATATGTTTCAAATGCAAGCAAACCAAAAAGGCATCAAATTTCATTACATTACCCAAGAGTCTGTACCTGATTATGTTGCAGCAGATAAACAACGTTTTCGCCAAATTCTGATTAATTTAATTTCTAATGCCATTAAGTATACCGCCCAAGGTTCAATAATATTTGAAGTGAGTTATCGTAGCCAAGTAGCCAGTTTTAGTATCACTGACACCGGCGCAGGTATCTCTCAAGAGAACCAAGAGTTGATATTCAAGCCGTTTGAGCAGGTACGAAATTCTCATTCACAAGCCGTTGGCGGTACAGGATTAGGCTTAACCATTTCCCGCTCACTTGCGGAGTTAATGGGCGGGGAAATAACCTTAGCGAGCACTTTAGGTCAAGGCTCAACCTTCACATTTCGCTTAATGCTATCATCAATTAGTCGAAAACAAAGTGAACCTGAATATGCTAAAACCAAGGCTATTGGCTATGATGGCAGCCGACAACATATTTTAGTAGTTGATGACGATGAAAATCAACGACGTTTAATGCACGATTTACTATCTCCTTTAGGCTTTACCTTTTTTAGTGCTGCAGATGCCAATGAAGGTTTTGATATACTGAAAAAAAATCATATTGATTTAATTTTACTTGATGTGCAAATGCCAGTAATGAATGGCTGGGCAATGTTAAAACAGTTACGCGAAAGCAGGTATTTAATGCCAATTATTATGGTATCAGCTAATGCCAGAGACGCCGAGTTCAATTTACAGGCTGAAGGTTACCACAATGATTACATTGCCAAACCAGTAAACCTTGATACTTTATTAGGAAAAATAGGTACCTTTTTAGAGTTAAATTGGCAATACCAAAATATACAGCCAACTGATAAATCGACTGAAAATGTTAAATATGGCACTAAGCCTTTAGCAAAAGAGTCGGAGTATCAAGCATTAATCGCTATGGCCGAAATTGGATATTTATCAGGCTTTAAAGAAAAACTGTTAGAATTAAAAGAACACTATTATTTACCTGCCGTGGTCGACATACAATTAAAAGCGTATATTGAGCTGTGTAATTTCCCTGCAATTATTCAATATTTAAATGAGTTAAAACATGAGTAGTAAAATTAGCGATATTGTTCTGGTAGTTGATGATTCACCTGAATCCTTAGGTATGCTAAATGCTGCCTTAAATACCCAGGGTTATACCGCGTTAGTGGCATTAAACGGCGTTCAGGCATTAGCTATTATTGATAAGGTAGAGCCCGACGTTATTCTATTAGACGCGGTAATGCCCGAAATGGATGGTTTCGAAACGTGTAGAAGGCTAAAAAAATTACTGCCTCATACGCCTATTATTTTTATGACTGGCCTTACAGATATTGAAGATGTTGTTAAAGGGTTTGAAGCTGGCGGTATTGATTATGTGACTAAGCCGATATCTCCCGACGAAGTAATTGCCCGCATAAAAACACATGTACAAACAGCAAAACAAGCATTAAGCGCGCAAAACGCTTTAGATCATGCAGGTAAAAATGTTTTTTGTGTGAGTAAACAAGGTAGATTATCTTGGGCTACTCCCTATGTTCATGAGTTTATTGATCAAATATCAACTATTGATAACAGCCCGTGGGCAACATTAGCCCCTATAATTGAAGCATGGTTATCTAGTGATCATCAAAAAAACTTAGTTATCAAAGATTTTAGTGAAGCGGTAACTATTTTTTATGAACGTCAACAGGAAGATATGCACTTATTAAGCATAGTTAAAACCAAACAAGACAAGTCACCCGTCGATTTACAACAAGCTCTTCCGGTTACTAAGCGTGAGTCTGAAGTATTATATTGGGTTTCTTACGGTAAAACGAGTTGGGAAATATCTCAAATTTTAACAATGAGCCCTAGAACAGTAAACAAACACCTAGAGCAAATTTATAAGAAGTTAGGCGTTGAAAACCGCACATCTGCAGCAGCAATATCTATTCGTATTCTAGAAGCAGAATAAATACTCCAACGACTAACATCTTCACTAAATTGATAACTAAATCGATAGCTAAATCGATAGTTAATGAACTCCGTTATCACTTAACGTTTCATGGTGATGTGTTTTTTTATTTGTACTTTGTGCGTCTTTGGCTAGATCCTCAACATGAATAATTGGTTGATTTCTAACACACATAAGAACTTCATTAAATAACTGACACGTACCTTTAAACAAGTCACCATCACCATTGGTATAAGAACATTGTTCTGTTTTGTGCATATTTTCACAAGCCTGCCAAGGTGCCGTATGAGTATGAGAGTCATGAGCATTTGCAAGCTTGCTGCTACATAGCGTAATAATAAACAGGCTTAGACATAAGTTAATCAATTTGCTCACAGTGCTGTCTCCCCGTTGAAACAACCAATAAATAAGTTTTCTCCAGGGCCTGCAGCGTGATAATGATAACCACGAACATCATCGCTATGTCCGCGACAAGAGTCTAAATCACTCTCTTCTTCATTATTTTCATCTAACATTGTATGGATTGCGTAACCATCAAGTGCATAACCAAAAGCACCACCATGACCGTCAGCTTCAAAGGCAACCGCAGGGCAAGAGCCTTCACCGTGATTTGCACCATGATAATGGTAACCCGCAAATGGATTTACATGACCAACGCAATCGTCAAATGCAGCAATAGTATAAGCCCCTAAAATAGCTTCCGTCGGCGCAGCAGCATCTAAGGTTACGCCATTAAATGCCACACCAATACTATCTCGACCAACTGACGCAGGACTATCTCGTGGCACAGGTGTTGTTGGAATTAAAAAGGTCGACGAAATACCTTCACCATCATCACCGCTGTAATAACTAATTTCACATTGCACGCAAAAGTTATTATATTCTTCAGCAACATCTGGTCTTGCTGCCGCTTCGCATGCAATTTGTGTATCGGTAATGTTAACTTCACCGGTGGCTTCATTGTATAACTGCCAAGTACTATCACCGTAAAAGGTATCTAAATTAGTAATAAACTCGCCAGTAAGATCATATAACACACCATCATCAAACCATTTGCCAGCATCGGCTGCTTCAGTGGAAGTCGTTTCTGGACAAAATGGCCCTAGCACCGTTCTATCTGAAGGAAAGCCACTCACCGTAATAGAGTAACAAGTCGATTCCTCACCGTTTGATAACGTACAAGCAACTTCGGTTACCGATTCAGTTAACGAGGCTTCAAACCTTGTCGTATCAACTAAATAATTACCTGACTCATTATCATCTTCAACAACAACTTCCGTTAATTCTTCAGTTTCATTTTGTGAATCACTACTACCGCAGCCAAAAAGCAATAAACTACTAACGACAGGAACACACAAGGTAACTGCTTTTCTTGTAAAAGATTGGGGGATATAAATTTTACGCATAAGGACGCTCTCATTATTTGTTTAAATAATGATATCTAATGATTGTGCAAAGAATATGCAAAACAAGAAAAATAATAAAATTAACTATTTTTATATTAACGAACTATGCTTTGTATAGCGCCACAATTAGCCTGTAGTAATATTTATGCTCGTAACATTATGCTTTTATCTTACTTATAAAGCATTGACAGCACTGCAATCAAAATTCCCCTATCTGCTCACTATCTATTTAGCCAACCTACATTTGTTTATTGTTATAAGACTAATGTTTATTTTTACTTTATAGTATTAGCGAACAATACTGGCAGCATTTAGAAAGTAATTACTCCTGAACTTTTTAAGGTACTGCTCGCGTTAAGCTGCTACGCGATAAAGTTGCTAGGATAACTGTCATAATCAGCCAGCTTTCCTAATTCGACAGCTGCCATTTTTAAAAGTCATCATGTCACAATAGGAATATTATGTTTAAAAAGAAAATATTACTAACCATAACGGCCTTACTGCTAAGTAATGCCACTTATGCAAAACAATTAACAGTTGAAGAATTACGTATTGAAAATGCAACAATTAAAATGCCCGAGGTAATGAAGACTTTTACCACTAATATTGATGATTTTAAACACGCATGGCAAGCAGCTGATAATTATCAAGATGCCAAGAATATCATAGTATTACATGCTCAACAGCTCTGGTTAGACGCGAAAAGTAAAGTACAATCAGCAGCGACACTCGACGATCGTCCTTTATATTGGGCTCGACTTTTTGCCAGTAAAGTGATTCGCTCAACTTCGCCATCATTTGAGCTTTCTAAGCAGCAAACACAGGCCTTATTAACTTTGTTTGAACAAGGCTCTAGAGGGCAAATGGATCTTGAGTATACGCAAGGCACCCATAAAAAAATATTATTAACCGGGTTCGACCCATTCTTACTTGATAAAAATATTAACCAAAGTAACCCTTCAGGTATTGCTGCTTTAAAACTTGATGGCCAAGTAATAACCTATAAAGGTATTACAGCTGAAATTAACACCGTTATGATCCCCGTTCGCTATAAAGATTTTGATGAAGGGCTAATCGAATCATTGCTTGCGCCCTATTACGCACTAAATAATGTAGATATGATTGTAACCGTGAGTATGGGGCGTAAAGAGTTTGATTTAGAGCGTTTTCCTGGCAAGCGCCGAAGTGTAACGGCACCCGATAATTTAAATATTCTTTCCGGTGGTACTAAAGAAGCCCCCATCATTTCCAAACTTCATAATAAACCATTACCTGGTGAAGAATTTGTGCTTTTTAGCCTTCCTATAAAGCAAATGCAGCTTGCTAAAGGCCCTTATAAAGTCATTGATAATCATAAAGTCACCAGTATTGATGAGTCACTCAAGCCAAAAGATATTGAGCCTCATACCCTGTCACAACTTAATGGTCATATCGCGGTTAACGGCTCAGGTGGTGGTTATTTATCAAATGAAATTTCATATCGCAGTATAAGATTAAGAGATCAGCTCAACTCGAATATCCCAACAGGTCATATACATACGCCTAGAATTCAACAATTTGAACCAGAGATTGAAGCGAAAATAGTGCAGCAAATTCGCACCATGCTCGAGCTATCATTAGAAGCGATTTAACCTTTCTGCATAAAGTTATGATGTAAAAGGCGAATAAATTCGCCCCTACAGTGAGGATTTTCAAATTGTTCATTTGTTATTTGCTGTAGAGACGTTTGTAAGGGCGTTTGTAGGGGCGACTTCAGTCGCCTGTTTACAATAAACGCCAATAACACCGTATTATGTTATACCTCATTAATGGGCGAATAAATTCGCCCCTACAATGATGATATTCAAATTGTTCATATGTTATTTGCTGTAGAGACGTTTGTAAGGGCGTTTGTAGGGGCGACTTCAGTCGCCTGAACACAATACACACCAATAACATCTGCATTCTGTTATATCCCATTATTTGGCGAATAAATTCGCCCCTACGGTGGTAATAATCACCCCTTTTGTAGGGGCGACTTCAGTCGCCTGAACACAATACACACCGATAACGCTGTATTATGTTATACCTCATTAATGGGCGAATAAATTCGCCCCTACGGTGATAATAATCAACCCTTTTGTAGGGGCGACTTCAGTCGCCTGACAATAACAACCAATTTCCCACAACGAAGACCTTAATTATTTGACTATAATAAATACAAATCACATCAAAAGGATTTGTCTTATGTCACGCTCTAATCTTATTAAAGGCAGAACATCTCTGAAACATCATGTCTACCACATCACAACATGCACAGAAAATCGAAAACCATTCTTTCATAACTTTCAATTCGCTCGTTTGTTAATTAATGAAATGAAGTGCCTAACTAAGCAACATGAAGTTAAATCCATTACCTGGGTAATAATGCCTGACCATCTACATTGGTTATTTCAGCTAACGTCAGATAAGAGTTTGTCAAAAATGATTCAAACATTAAAAGGTCGTAGTTCTAGAGCTATTAATGAACACAGCAACAAAATAAAATTTTCATGGCAACGCGGTTTTCATGATCATGCCATTAGAACAGAGGAAAGTTTAATAGCGGTATCACGATATATTGTCGCCAATCCATTACGTGCAGGTTTAGTAGAAAATGTGAGGGATTATCCGTTATGGGATTCAGTATATTTGCATGGCGATGAATAAAACGTTTGTAAGGGCGTTTGTAGGGGCGTTTGTAGGGGCGACTTCAGTCGCCTAAACACAATACACAGCAATAACGCTGTATTATGTTATACCTCATTAATAGGCGAATAAATTCGCCCCTACAATGATAATATTCAACTTGTTCATATGTAATTTGCTGTAAGGGCGTTTGTAGGGTCGACTTCAGTCGCCTGAACACAATACACACCAATAACATCTGCATTCTGTTATATCTCATTATTTGGCGAAGAAATTCGCCCCTACGGTGATAATAATCAATCCTTTTGTAGGGGCGACTTCAGTCGCCTGAACACAATACACACCAATAACGCCGTATTATGTTACCTTTCATTATTAGGCGAATAAATTCGCCCCTACAATGATGATATTAAAATTTTTCATTTGTTATTTGCTGTAAGGGCTTTTGTAAGGGCGTTTATTCTTGGTGCGATATTTGAAGAAGAAAAAACCGACATAAAAGTCGGTTTTTTTATAAGCTTATTATGGGTTTTATATAAAAATATAACGCCTCATACCATAAACCTAAAACGGCATTTTCATCCCTGGTGGTAATTGCATACCGCCAGTTAATGCGCCCATTTTTTCTTTATTTTGTTCTTCTACACGACGCACAGCATCATTTACTGCAGCAGCAAGTAGATCTTCAATAAGATCTTTGTCATCTTCCATTAAGCTATCATCAAGCTCAACTTTACGTACACTATGGCTACCAGTCATAGTCACTTTAACCATACCTGCACCAGACTCACCTACCACTTCCATTCTTGCAAGTTCTTCTTGAGCCTTTTGCATTTTTTCTTGCATTTGTTGGGCTTGCTTCATCAAATTGCCCATACCGCCTTTCATCATTACTATCTCCGATAAGTTATTTTAAAAATGGTTAAAAATATTTGTTACTCGTATTATACCAATATGGTGGCAAAGCAACATTTTAAAAGGTGTTATTAACAAAAAAATCAAATTGGCGTAATACTATCTTCATCCAAGGTCGCTTGAAAGTGTTGCACTAAGCCTTGTACCACTTCATCTTTTTTTAATAAATCTTTTGCATAATCATAACGTTTATCATTTATATGTGATTGAATTTGATAAGGATCTGCGACTGTTTGCTCTACAATATTAATAGTCACTTGTATATCACGTGATAAAAACTGACTGATACTTTGCTGTAGTTGCTGCTGTGCAATATCAGTGTATAAATGTTTTGTCGCTTGATTTAAACATAAAATTAAATTGTTATCTGTCGAATTCTCATCAATAGTCGCATGAATTGCTAACTGCCTTAATCGGGCTGTAAGCTCCATGGAGTCAATCATATGCGCCCATTGATCAACTTGATTCGCTTTGCGAATAGTTGAAGGATCAATACTTTCCGCTTGGTAAGGTTGTGCTGGTTTCGGGAGCGCTACTTTTTCAATATCCGTTTTAATGGCTGTATTAGTTGAATCAGCACTGTCTAAGTCTGTATTATTGTCGGTATCAACTTGACGCGCTATGGCGCCATCAGACTTTTTTCCTTGCTTATCCAATTGCTTTTTGCGGCTTCGTAGCATATTACGAGTCGCTAACACTGAACTTACCGGACTATCAAATACTGCTGTATCAGCTGTTTTTTTTGGCGCAGTTGCTGTGTTCACAGGATCTACGTGCATAGGTTGTTCATTGAGAGTTTGTGCTTGAACCACGGGTTCCTGATATTGGTTTTCTTGTTCATGTACTTGCACAGGAATATGACTCTCTGGTGTTGGCACTATTCCTTCTTCAATACTTTGTGGAACAAAATTTTGCGTGGCTAAACCTTGTGACATATCATCTTGCGGAACATAGCTATTATTTTCAACAACATTAGCTACCGCAACAGGTGGTACTTCAGCTTGCATTGGTTCAGTAATCACTTCATTTGCTTGCTGCGAGAATGGTACTGTCCCAGCTTGCTGAATATCAACGGCCTGCTGCTCTATTTCATGCATTTGTTGCGCTAAAGCTTGTTCATCATTTGATGGTGTTTCCGTAAGCACGTCGTCTAAATCTTTAATATCAGATAAAGGAGCAGTTTGGTTAAGCGAACTCGCTTCTATTGGCTGTAACGACGACTTTTGCATAGGTTTAAACGCAAATAAACGCAATAATGTCATATCAAACGCTGCTTGTTCATCTGATGCATAAGGCAAATCTTTACGGCCATTCACACAAATTTGATAAAAAAGTTGCACATCTTCGGCTGACATTGCCTGGCTAAACTTTTTCAGTAATTGTGCGTGCTCAGCAGGTAAATCAAAATGTTGGTCAACAATTTGTAATATCGCTATTTGATGAAAAAGCTGTATAAGCTCAGCATATAAACGGCTATAGCTAGGCGCATAACTTGCTATTTCTTGGGATAATGCCATTAAACTTACCCCGTCTTGTTTTAATAACGCGATAACAATTTTATACACCCAGTTTTGATCTAAACCACCTAACATTTCTTGAATATTAGGCAAGGTTATATTGCCCTGCCCTTGTGCTATTGCTTGATCAGTTAAACTTAAAGAATCGCGCATGCTGCCACGAGCTGCTTTAGCCAATAAGGTTAAGGTACCACTAGCATGAGTAACATTTTCATAACCTAAGATTTCGGTAAGTTTACCTTCAATTTGTTTAACGGTAAGTGCTTTTAAATGAAACTGTAAACAACGCGATAGCACTGTAACCGGTAATTTTTGCGGATCGGTAGTCGCAAGAATAAACTTGACATGCTCAGGTGGCTCTTCCAACGTTTTTAATAGCGCATTAAAGCTATTACGCGACAGCATATGCACTTCATCAATAAGGTAAACTTTATAACGGCCACGTGTTGGTGCATATTGTACGTTATCTAGAATTTCTCTAGTGTCATCTACTTTGGTTTTCGAGGCAGCATCAATTTCAAGTAAATCAACAAATCTACCTTGATCTATTTCCAAACAGGTATCACATTTTCCACATGGCGTTGCTGTAATACCCGTTTCACAGTTCAAGCTTTTAGCAAAAATTCTGGCAATTGTGGTTTTACCTACACCTCGTGTTCCCGTAAATAAATACGCATGATGTAAACGTTGTTGCAGTAAAGCATTAACAAGTACAGTCACTACATGTTCTTGCCCTACAAGCTCCTCAAAACACTTAGGACGCCATTTTCTTGCTAAAACTTGATAACTCATATAATTTTATTCACCAGCATATTGCACAAGAGATGACGTAGTAAGGCCGATTGCTGCCAATCGTTTTTCACCTCCTAAGTCAGGTAAAGAAATAACAAAACCTGCATCTTTCACTTCAGCACCAATGCGACGTATTAATTTCGTGGTCGCCTCTATAGTGCCACCGGTGGCAAGTAAATCATCAATAATTAATACTTTATCGTCGACACTTAACGCATCACGATGAATTTCTAAGACATCTTCACCATATTCAAGTTGATAAGCTTGAGCAAAGGTTTGTCTTGGAAGCTTGCCAGGTTTACGAACAGGAATAAAACCTACACCTAGTGCTAGCGCTAAAGGCGCACCAAATAAGAACCCTCTAGCCTCAGTGCCAACAACCTTGGTAAATCCTTGGTCTTTATATTTTTCAGTGAGTAGATCTATGGTTAATGCAAAGGCTTCTGCATTTTCTAGTAAACTAGTAACGTCGCGGAATAAAACACCTTCCACAGGGTAATCAGGGATTGCTTTGATAGCAGATTTTAATTGTGCTAATTGTTGTTCAGTCATTACTGTTCTTATACCAAGTAAAAATTTAATAATGATAAAGAATAAAACAATTCAGGCAATATTTATAGTGATGATATTGTTTACACCATTATTTATCACACTATTAAAACGCTATCGCAGCTTCAATCGAGCATTATTACAATGCTATTTGGGTGCGAACGTTCCCCAGTAAACACTTTACCGTTGAGATAAATTTAGTTTCATTTAAAGGTTTAGTAATAACATCATTAAATAAAGTAAACTCAGGTAGGCTTTCCACACTTTGCTTATTTTGTGTGGTCATAAACAAAACAGGTGTTGATGCACAAAAAGGTGTTTGCTTAAGATTTTTAGTTAAGTTAGCCCCATTCATTAATGGCATAAGGTGATCAATAATATAAAGATGAAATGATTCTTTTTGCGCTTTTTCAAAGCCATCTAGACCGTTAACTGCGGTAGTAATAGTGTACCCAACTGATGTTAATAGTTTACTAATATTTTCTCGTACACTTTTGTTGTCATCGACTACTAAAATATTCATAAAAAACTTCACGCCTATATATCAATTAGTCATTATTTCGGACTACGCTACAAAGATATAGCTTCCTTTCACAAAGCGTATTTTACCTTAAATAAAGATAATAACAAAGCCTAGTATTATGACAGTTTTATTCTAGTGTAACTATTCGGTTACAAGATGTTGTTTTATTTATTTTGGGTTATATTAAACGTTATGTTGGTTTAATTAGAGCCATGTTTACTCGGCTCTATAGCCCTCTTACTGGTTTACAAAGAGCAAGCTACTTATCGTGTTTATTTATTTTTATCTAGAAAAAGTGTGATTAACTTAAGACTTGATGATGACATACTATTATCTATGCCCTCCTCTACGTTCTCAAGTTCAACTCCACCTTCCATGTAAGTGAGTACCCGCTTACTTAATTGTTTTCCTAATTCAACACCCCATTGGTCATAAGAATTAACTTGCCATAACATCCCTTGTACAAAAATTTTATGTTCATACAAAGCGAGTATCGCACCAAAACATTTTGGGGTTAATGACTCCATTAACAAAGTACTACTCGGTGTATTTCCTTTCATGGTTTTATGTGGTGCTAAAGCAGTAATTTCTGCTTCATTCATACCATTATTAGCTAACTCAGCTTTTACTTGCTCGATATTTTTACCTTGCATTAATGCTTCGCTTTGTGCAAAACAGTTAGCAACGAGCACTTTATGATGTTCCGCTAACAAACTTGTGCCTTGTAAAGCAACAATAAAGTCTGTCGGGATAATTTCATCACTTTGATGCATCAATTGCATAAACGCATGTTGCCCATTAGTCCCTTCCTGTCCAAAAACTATAGGTGCCGTTTTCCAAGCCAGCTTTTCTCCTTGGTTAGAAACTGACTTACCGTTACTTTCCATATCAGTCTGTTGCAGATATCCAGGTAAGGCTCTTAACGCATGATCATAGGGTAAAACCGCTAAACTCGGATAATCCAAGCCATTACGATTCCATAAACCCAGTAATGCCATTAGTACCGGCATATTTTCACAGAAGTCACTTTCTTGAAAATGCTTATCCATTTGATAAGCTCCTTCTTTAAAGGCATTAAAGTGCTCAATACCAATAGCTAACGCTAAAGGTAAGCCAACCGCAGACCAAACAGAGAATCGTCCACCAACCCAATCCCACATAGGCAGTACATGGCTAGACTCTAAACCAAACGCTTGGGCTTTTTCAACATTACTACTTATTGCAAACCATTGTTTTGCAATTGCACTATCATCACCTAGTTGCGTTAGCATCCAGGTTTTAATCGCTTTCGCATTTAACAAGGTTTCTTGTGTGGTAAAGGTTTTAGAAATAATAACAACTAGCGTTGTCGCAGCATTGAGAGAGTTAAGTTTTTCAGTAACAGCACTGCCATCAACATTAGCGATAACATGCACCTTTAAGCCAGTACAGTGATAAGGCTGCAAAGCACTTAAACCAACTTTAATACCATAATAAGAGCCACCAATACCAATAGCTAATACATCAGTGAACTTTTCTCCACTAGCACTTAAGCGTTGTCCGTTTTGTACTTCATCAACAATCTCAGCCACACGCTGCTCAGTCGCTTCTACCTGCTTAGCTGCTTCACCTAAAACTTGCTTCTTTTCCTGTTCAGGTGCGCGCAATGCGGTATGTAAAACAGCTCGTTGTTCAGTATTATTTATTTTTTCGCCACTGAACATTAATTGCATTTTCTGTCTTAACCCTTGGGCTTCAGCCCAGGAAATCAACTGCTCTAACTCTGCTTTAGTAATGTTTTGTTTAGCATAATCGAGATAAAGATCAGCCGCACTCACTGAAAATTCATCAGCTCGGTTTGGCAAACTAGCTGATGAATCAAGTGCAGCGTCGATAGGTAAGTCGAATAATGAAAAAATCGAACGTTTTTTCGCTCGCTCTGCATTTTGTTGAATAGTTTTATTGAAAAGTTCCATATGACGTCACCGTGCTCCCTGAATTAGCTAACGTTAAAATTAAAGCTAGAGTTGATGTCGAAATATCTAACCAATAACGACATCAATAACTATTTCGCATTTAATAATTTCAGCGCGAACTATAACGACAAGCTTTTCAAGTAATCAGTAAACTCAACACCTAACTCGTTATGTCGTAATGCATATTCAACATTCGCTTTCATATAACCTAGTTTAGAACCACAATCATGTGATTTACCAGTCATATGGAAAGCTTCAACCGTTTCTTTTTCCATTAACATCGCAATGGCATCAGTTAATTGAATCTCATCCCCGGCACCAGGAGGAGTTATTCTTAATAATTCCCATATTTTTTCAGATAACACATAACGGCCAACAACCGCCAAATTAGAGGGCGCATCTTCAACTGCAGGTTTTTCAACAACCGCCGTCATAGGTTGTGATTCACCAGGTGCTAAATCAACGCCACCGCAATCAACCACACCATAACTACTAACTTGCTCCATAGGTACAGGTTCAACCATAATTTGACTATAACCACCAACGTCTTTATAACGGTTAAGCATTGCAGCTAAATTCTCTGTTTTTAAATTAGCAGAAGCATCATCTAAAATAACATCAGGTAACACAACCACAAATGGCTCTTCGCCAATAATAGGACGTGCTTTTAATACCGCGTGCCCAAGCCCTTTTGCTTCCCCTTGGCGAACATGCAAGATAGTGACATCTTTAGGGCAGATCGCTTGAATCTCTTTAAGTAATTGACGTTTAACACGCTTTTCTAATGTTGTTTCAAGCTCAAATGATTTATCAAAATGATTTTCAATGGCATTTTTAGATGAGTGAGTAACCAATACTATTTCTTTAATTCCTGCTGCAACACATTCATCAACAATATATTGAATTAATGGTTTATCAACGATAGGCAACATTTCTTTTGGAATAGCTTTTGTCGCAGGTAACATACGTGTACCTAACCCTGCGACAGGAATTACGGCTTTGGTTATTTTCTTGTTCATTCTAATCCTTCATTTTTATTTAATACAAAAAAAATTATATCCTATGCTACACCTGCCTTATGTAAATAGTAAATACGTAACTTACCTTATTTACAATTATGCTGGTTATTAGTTAAGATTTGAGTAATTAAGTCAAAACTTAGTATCAAGAGAGTATTAAAGTAAGCGTTAATGTAACAATTTATCATGCAAAAAAGCCGAAAAACAGAGCATAGTCCCTAATCACTGACTCTTACCATATCCTTTTAACCGACGAATTAAATTGTAAAATAAAGTTACATCCCTTGTTGCTATCATCTAGGTCAAGTATCATTACCATTCGACATTTATCTAATTTGTTTGTAATCACTTTTTACATTCATGGCTTACTCAATGGTTTTATCCGATAACTTCATATTTATTAACAATTTAATCGCCAAATTACCTCAGAAAAAAATAGCACAAGCTATCTGCCTCTGTTTGTTAATTTATATCGCTTTTATCTTGGCCAAGATCACGTGGCTGGTCATGCCAACGGCGGGACAAAACATTGGTAATAA
>NZ_JAUOPP010000036.1:0-33176 GCF_030547765.1 Colwellia sp. 6_MG-2023
AACAGTCCATCGCTCTACCAACTGAGCTATTGGGGAATAAACTTTTTACATGAGTTTGTTAATTCTCATTCTTTAATATGGCTCCCCAAACTGGGCTTGAGAAACCAACAGCGACACATGCTATTATTAGAGAGTACAGTTCATCGCTCTACATCTGTCGTTGTTTTAAAATGTGGCTCCCCAAACTGGGCTTGAACCAGTGACACATGGATTAACAGTCCATCGCTCTACCAACTGAGCTATTGGGGAATTGCTTTCTTTCGATTGCGTGTTAACCGTCTTGGCTAACGGGGCGGAATATTAAAGACCTGATGGCAAACTGTCAACACTAAAATAAGAAAAAAATGAATTATTCGTTTGTTTGCTCAAATTGCGTTCAGTAACGTTAGTTTGTCATCGCTTCTTGACCGTTTCTTATGCATCAATTTTTAATTGCTTATAAAACCTGATGAAAATGTAGTTATCCACGAAACTTGTGGATAACTATGTTAGTTAAATTGTAAAAACTAGTGACATTATCGTTTTCCTTAGCGTGTAGGTAAGTCAACAACAAAATGAATGTTTTATTTACTTATTTGTTATCAGTGACTTATGAGTTTTTTGTGTTTTTATTAGCACTTTAGGTTGGTTTTTAATCAGTTATATATTTGAATGCATTTACTGTGCATTTCTTTTGCTTTTGATTACAATAGCAATTGTTAAACTTATGTATTATCACTAGGAATTCTCTAAAATTTATTAATGACGTCAATTAAAAAGATAAAAAATAATAAGCAACCGATCAATTTACTCAAAGATCCTGTTGGTAATACTATAAAACGAATGACCATCCCAATGATTTACGGCATGATTTTGTTAATGACTTTTAATTTAGTCGATACATTTTTTGTCAGTATGCTAGGGACACAGCCGTTAGCTGCTATTAGCTTTACTTTTCCTGTTACCTTTACTGTTATTAGTTTGATGATTGGTTTAGGTATAGGTACGTCGGCAGTTATTGCTAAGTTTTTAGGGCGTGGTGATCATGAATCGGCAAAAAACTCAGCTACAGCTGCCTTATACATGTCAGCAATTGTCGTTATCATATTGTCATTTATTGGTTATTTATATACAGATGAACTTTTTACTTTGCTTGGTGCAAAGCAATCTTTATTACCTTTAATCCATGAGTACATGGATATATGGTACCTAGGTAGTGTGTGCTTAATTGGCCCTATGATAGGTAATGCTGTACTTCGAGCATCGGGTGATACAAAGACGCCTAGTATCGTGATGGGCAGTTCAGGGTTAATCAATGCTGTGCTTGACCCTATATTTATTTTTGGTTTTGGCCCTATTCCTGCGATGGGAATCGAAGGTGCTGCCATAGCTTCCTTAATTTCTTGGATTGTTGGTTTTTTACTGATATTGATCATTTTAACAAAACAAAAAAACTTAATTCATACGCATTTTATCCCCATGAAACAATTAATGATTTCATGTCGTGGTATATTGAAAATAGGTTTACCTGCTGCAGGTGCTAATATGTTAACACCAATTGCTGCAGCGATTATGACTGCTATTGCTGCGAGTTATGGTGAGTCGGCTGTGGCAGGCTTTGGGGTTGGCTCTCGTATAGAATCTATTGCTTCATTAGTCGTCTTAGCAATGACAATGACTTTGCCACCTTTTATTAGCCAAAATTTTGGTGCAGGTAATATGGAACGTGTTGAACAAGCCTATAAAACGTCTATTAAGTTTATTATATTTTGGCAAATACTGATTTATATGGTCTTAGTAATTGCAGCTCCATTGATTGCATCCGTTTTCGCTAAAGAAAAAGAAGTCGCAGACATTATCGTATTATTTATGTGGATTTTACCTTTAGGTTATGGTCTTCAAGGTGTAGTCATATTAACTAATTCATCGTTTAATGCGCTTCATAAACCGATAACCGCTTTGATATTGAGTATTATAAGGTTATTTATTTGTTATGTACCTTTAGCTTATTTAGGAAGTTATTTGTATGGTTTACATGGTTTTTTTATTGGCGCTTTACTTGGTAACTTAGTGATGGCATTTATTTCTTACCGATTATTCATTAAGCAGTTTAATCATGATGAGTTTATTACTAAGGAACAATTGTCTTGAAAGAAGAATTATTTAAAGAAACAATGGTTAAGTCACTGAAATTAGAATCGGATTATATACCCAGTGGTGATCAGCCAACGGCTATTAAACAGTTATTAGAAGGCATTGATTCAGGATTAGCGCATCAAACCTTATTGGGAGTTACTGGCTCGGGTAAAACTTTTACTATTGCGAATGTGATTGAACAGCTTAACCGTCCGACGATGTTATTAGCGCCAAATAAAACTTTAGCGGCTCAACTTTATGGTGAGATGAAAGAGTTTTTTCCAAACAATGCTGTGGAATACTTTGTTTCTTATTATGACTATTATCAACCCGAAGCTTATGTGCCAACAACAGACACTTTTATTGAAAAAGATGCTTCGGTTAATGAACATATCGAACAAATGCGCTTGTCGGCAACTAAGGCATTGTTAGAACGTCGTGATGTTATTATTATTGCATCTGTTTCGGCTATCTATGGGTTAGGGGATCCTGATTCATATTTAAGAATGATGTTGCATATAAGTGTTGGTGACATTATTAATCAACGAGATATATTACGTCGACTGGCGGAGTTACAATATAAACGTAATGATCTGGCGTTTGCACGTGCAACTTACCGTGTACGCGGTGATGTTATTGATATTTTTCCAGCTGAATCTGATCGTCTTGCACTGCGAGTAGAATTGTTTGATGAAGAAATTGAACGTATTAGTCAGTTTGATCCTTTAACCGGACAAGTTGAACGTACTTTAGCGCGTGTTACTGTGTATCCGAAAACTCATTATGCAACACCACGCGATAAAATATTATCGGCAGTAGAAAAAATAAAAGTAGAGCTAAAAGAGCGTTCTCAGTTCCTTAAAGACAATAATCGTTTAGTAGAAGAGCAACGAATATCTCAACGTACTCAGTTTGATATTGAAATGATGACCGAACTTGGTTATTGCTCGGGTGTTGAAAACTACTCACGTTATTTATCTGGTCGTGAAGCGGGTGAAGCGCCGCCAACGTTGTTTGATTATTTACCCGATGATGGTTTACTTATTATTGATGAATCACATGTTACTGTGCCACAAATTGGCGCCATGTATAAAGGTGATCGGTCTCGAAAAGAAAATTTAGTAGAATATGGTTTTAGGCTTCCTTCTGCACTTGATAACAGACCGATGAAATTTGAGGAGTTTGAAGCTTTATCACCTCAAACTATTTATGTTTCTGCTACTCCAAGTCATTATGAGATAGAGAAGTCTGCAGGAGAGGTTGCTCAGCAAGTTGTTCGACCAACGGGGTTACTTGATCCACAAATTGAAGTGCGAGACGTAGAAACCCAGGTTGATGATTTACTGTCAGAAATTAATAAACGATTACCATTGAATGAACGCGTGTTAGCAACAACGCTAACTAAACGTATGGCTGAAGATTTAACTGATTATTTAGATGAACACGGTATTAAAACACGGTACTTGCATTCAGATGTTGATACTGTTGAACGTGTTGAAATTATTCGTGACTTTCGCTTAGGTAAATTTGATGTGTTGGTGGGAATTAATTTATTACGTGAAGGCTTAGATATGCCCGAAGTTTCACTTGTTGCGATACTTGATGCGGATAAAGAAGGTTTTTTACGATCAGAACGTTCGTTAATTCAAACAATTGGCCGAGCAGCACGTAATATTAATGGTAGAGCTATTTTATATGCGAGTAAAGTTACTAAGTCTATGCGTAAAGCGATTGATGAAACCGAACGTCGTAGAGGATTACAACATCAATATAATATCGACAATAATATTACGCCGAAAGGCGTTATCCGTAAAATAACGGATGTAATGGATGTTGGTGATTTCAGTCAATCAAAAGCGTTGGATCAAGTTGCTGAAAAAGTGGCTAACTACCAAGCATTAACGACGAAAGAAATAGATAAAAAGATTTTAGAGCTTGAAAAAGCTATGTATTCACATGCACAAAACCTTGAATTTGAAAAAGCAGCCGCGACTCGCGATGAAATTGCGAAATTAAGAACTCAACAATTGAACACTTAGTGAATCAAACTATTGGCTCAGGTGTGTTATTGAGTTGTTATTCCTGATTTGTGAAGATAATGTTTAAGAATTTAAGGTTAATATATTTAAGCTTGATTATTAAGTACATTATTTAGGATAAATAATTGAATATTTTCCTATTATCTTTGCGATAGCGAAGCAGTTGCAATTATTTAAATAGCTAATTTCATTAATGACTTTATCTTGCATATCAGCAGGTAGTAGTAATATTTGTTCAAGATAAATATGTGTTTTGGTATCATTATTGCCATTAATAAATTTATTTATATACTGCGTTTGATGTCTGAATTCTTCATTCATACAACATCCTTAATAGCTTAATAGACAAGGTATTAATAAGTGTAGCTTATGATTTACTAACGGTTAGACGTATTTAGTCTTAAAATAACAATAAAGTACTATTGTGGTTATTTTATTGTTATTTAAATTATTTTGCGGACTTCTTTATTACGATAGATTTTATTTACCACAATGCGGGCACTTATTTTCATGGTGCTTCTCTTTTAACATTGTAATGCTACGTTGCAAGTCTTCAGGCTCAATCTCTAACTTTTCTGCTAGTGATTGTAATGTTTTAAAGTCATCGTTGTCGATATAACCATGAGTTAATGCCCCTTTAATGTTGGCGTCTAAACGTTCTTTTCTTCGTCGTAACTCTTCGCCAAAACGTGCAGCTAGCATACCCGCAGGTAATGCTACAAAAACGACACCAACAAGCATGATCAAGGTTGAGATGACTTTACCTAAGGTAGTAATTGGTACGGCATCGCCATAACCTACGGTTGTCATGGTAACCACAGCCCACCAAAAAGATTCAAAAATACTGCCAAAGGTTTCAGGTTGTACTTTTCCCTCGATAGAATAGATTAAACTTGCAGCGATAATAATAAAAAATAACATCACTATCATGACGGCAATAATATTTTTTAACTCTTTTGTGATAACAGTGATAAAAATATCAAACCCTTTAAAATAATGGGTTAATTTTAATAATCGTAATACTCTTATTAAGCGTAAAGTGCGTAAATCTAGAGAAAAGAATAGTGCGATAATGAAAGGTAGAATGGCAATTAAATCAATTAATGCCATAGGCGTGAATATATAGTTAATTCTTGCTTTTAAATTGGTGACCGTTTGATATTCTTCCGCTTCAACGCAACACCATACTCGTAATAAATATTCAAAACAAAAAATTGAAAGCGAAATAGTCTCAAAAAGTATAAATGCATGTTTATACAATAAATAATAGTCAGAATCAGAAGAGGTGATCGCTGCAGCAACGTTGCTTATAATAAGTATAATCAACAGCCAAGTAACGAGTTTTGCAGTAATGCCCGACTTAGTTTCACTTTCAAGTAACTGATATGTCTTAACTCGTAAAATATTTTTATTTGCAGTAGACATATCGTTACTTACTCATGTGACTGTTAGTTTGAATAACGCTGAGTGTAGGCTCTTAGTTATGCTTCATATTCAATAGGATCTATAACATTATTGTCACTGAATGCTTCAAGGCGTTCTTCACAAGCGCCGCATTTCCCACAGGCCTTCTCTCTGCCGTTATAGCAAGTCCATGTATCGCTATAGTCTAGACCCATACTTATCCCATCGCTCAAAATAGCTGATTTATTTACTGTTAAATATGGACTGAAGATTTCAACACTTTCATAATTCGCTATAAGACAAACATCATTCATTTTTTGAACAAATTCTGGTCGACAATCAGGATAAATGGTGTGATCGCCGCTATGTGCACCATAATATACTTGAGCAGCACCTACTGAAACCGCATAACCTACCGCTAACGATAATAAAATCATATTTCGGTTAGGTACCACGGTTGACTTCATATTTTCAGCTTCGTAATGACCTTCAGGAATATCAATATCATCGGTTAAAGAAGAGCCTGCTAATAATTGATTAATAGACGAAATATCAATAACTTTATGTTCAACCCCTAAAGAGGCGCAAACTTTACTGGCACACTCAAGTTCTTTTACATGACGTTGGCCGTAATCAAACGAAAGCGCAAATACTTCTTTGCCGTCTTTTAATGCACGATTCAATACGGTAAATGAATCCATTCCACCAGAATAAATAACCACAACTTTCTCTGTTTTTATTTGTTCTGTGGATAGTTTTTCAGTCATAGTTAAGTCTCTTAAAAATAAATAGGGTATAATCAGTTATGTCCATTTTACTTGAATAAAATCTTAGGCAAAAGCACAAATTAAAATGATTCAATATAAAATTAATGAAATGTTTGAAACAATACAAGGCGAAGGCTCTTTTACTGGTCAGCCGTCAATATTTATTCGTTTACAAGGTTGTCCTGTCGGCTGCTCTTGGTGTGATACAAAGCATACTTGGGAAGTTGAATTAAGTGATGAAGTAACCAAAGAAAAAATGTTAGCTAAATCGCAAGAAACGCCGCAATGGAGTAATCTTTCTGTGACGCAAATTAAAGCATTAGTTACAGAGCAAGGTTACCAGGCTAAACATGTAGTCATTACAGGAGGAGAGCCCTGTATGGTTGATTTAACACCTCTGTGTGATGCATTTGAAGATATTGGCTACAGCACTCAAGTTGAAACTTCAGGTACCTTTGATATTTTAGTGTCAACTAAGTGCTGGGTAACGGTTTCACCTAAAATTAATATGCGTGGTGGTTATCCGATATTATCTAGTGCAATGGCCCGCGCTGATGAAATTAAACACCCTGTTGCAACAGAGCAACATGTCGATGATCTGAAAACATTATTGGCAGAACATGATATTGGCAATACGCCTATATACTTACAACCCATTAGCCAAAAAGATCGAGCAACACAATTGGCAATTGATACTTGTATTGCTAATAATTGGCGTTTATCAATACAGGTGCATAAATATATAGGAATAGAATAGTTATATTGCTGAGCTTTTTAACTTATGTCACGTAAGTATGTTAAATGGGTTAAAAAGCTTAGAAGCAATATTTTTAGCATCATGTTTTGATTTTATTGTGAGGTTACTTTATATAAAACTTTGGAACACGGTTAGATATTCTAGTCAGTAGCTCATAATTGTTGCTTTCAAGGTGTTCGGCGACAGTTTCAATCGTTAAGTTTTCACCCCATAATTCAACACTATCGCCAACCTTAACACCAACAACATTAGTAACATCAATGGTGATCATATCCATTGATACTCTTCCGGCAAGTGTTGCAATCTGTCCATTAATACAAACAGGCGTACCATTTTTCGCGTTTCTAGGATAACCGTCTGCGTACCCTATTGCGACAGTGGCTATTATTGATGGGCGTTTAGCTTGCCATGTTTCGCCATAACCAACAGACTCGCCAACTTTTAATTTTCTCAGCGCCATAATTGTAGATTTTAATGTCATCACCGGTGCTAATTTAACGGGTAAATCATTAACCGGTATTGGTGTTGCGCCATATAAAGCAAGTCCTAACCTATTATAGTCACCATGACTTTTCGGCCAGCTTAAAATACCAGCAGAGTTAGCTAAACTTTTTTTATAACCATGTTTTTCATTTACTTGTTCAAATTGTTGAATCTGTAATTGTGTTTTGGGATTGTCTAACTCATCAGCACTAGAAAAGTGAGTACACAGCACTAAGTTTTCTAATTGCTCAGGTGATAATTGAGTTAAAATACTATCAACATCATTTGGTTTTATACCTAAACGATTCATGCCTGTATCTACTTTTAGCCACAATTTACCTACATATGGTGTAGGAAACTGCTTTAACCAATCCATTTGCTCCGTAGAGTGAAGCATCAACCAAAAGTTTTGTTGTAAGGCTATTGAGAAATCTTGATATGACAAGGCACCTTCAATTACCAAAATAGGTAAGGTTATACCTGCATCGCGCAGTTGAATTGCTTCATCAATAAAAGCAACAGCAAAGGCTGGGACATGTGGGCTTAAGTATTTAGCTATTTCAATGGCACCATGGCCATATGCATTCGCCTTTATTACAGCTATCGTTTCACTTCTTGGTGCGAGGTTAGCAATTTGTGTGTAGTTACTTAATAATGCGGGTAAGTTTACAGTAGCGTAAGTTTTTCTAGAATGGTTATTCATACAGTTTATTGATTCAAAGTATTCATCTGATAGGCATGGCCCTTTGCCTCAGTTTACCATGTTTATAAATTTTTGGGAGCATTAGCTAACGATTTAACAAGGAATTTTAGCTATAAATAGTCTTTGTTTAGTTTGATATTTATGGTAACGATGAGGCTTAATTATAGAGTTATTATCGAAACCAATATTACACATATTGGACTTAATCATGTTAGCGCTTTTTATTTCTAAATATTGTTAGGCCTTTACTTTTTATTCATCTGTCTGCACGAGCAAGGATACATACTCTTTGACTGTAATGGGCTTAGAGAACCAATAACCTTGGAAATATTCACAGCCGTTATTTTTTAATTCAAGGTATTGTTTTTCTGTTTCTACTCCTTCTGCGATGACACTGAAGTTATAAAGTTTAGCAATTGATAAAATAACAAGAGACATGCCAATTAGTGGTGATGTGTTTTCCATATCGCCACTAACAAAGCTTCTATCTATTTTTAAATTATTGAGTGGGAATTTTTTTAGTTGGTTAAAGGATGTGTAGCCAGTACCAAAATCATCGAGTGATAGCTTAAATCCGATTCTTCTTAAATAAATAAGAGTGTCGATTGCTTGCAAGTCACTTTCTACTAAGCTGGTCTCAGTAATTTCAAGCTCAATAATTGTTGGGTCGAGATTATATTGGTTAAGGATTTTTTTAATACGCGGAATAAAGTCTTTATTATGAAGTTGTTTAGAGGAGATATTGATTGAATAAAATTCAATACTGGGAATTCTTAACATATCAGTGTTAGCAATTATTTTAAATGATTCATTAAGTACCCAATAATCGATTTGTTGAATTAATCCCGTGCTTTCAGCGATTGGAATAAATTTATCTGGACCATACTCTTTGAGTTCCTTCCTATCACATCTAAGCAATAATTCAGCACCAACAATGTTATTTTTGTTATGACGAAAAATAGGCATAAATACCATATGAAATTCGTTGTTATTCAGTGCTTTTGTTAGTTCTTGTGCTATATGTTTTTGCTCCTTAAATTGCTTGCTAATAGATTCATCAAAGACTTGTATACTATTATCTCCAAGCTGTTTTGCTTGTTTTAATGTTATATCCACGTTATCGATAATATTTTGAAATTTCCCTTTAAATCTATTGGCTCTAACAATCGCGATAGATGCAGAAATTTTAATGGGATTTTTAGCTATAATAGTTAATTCATTAACAGCTAGTTTTAATCTGTTAATGAAGGGCAATATATCAAACTCTTCAGGTAGGTTGGTTAAGCCTATCGCAAAGGAATCTCCTGAATATCGAGCAAAATAATAGGATTCAGCCGTCGAAAGTGTTATATCTTTTTCTATTATAGTGGATAATTTTTTAGAAAGTTGCTGAATTAATTCATCTCCCGTATCAAAACCTAAGGTGTCATTAATAATACGAAATTTATCAATATCTAAATTGATAGAAGTAATGCTCTTAATATCAGTGTTTAAATGACATTCATCTAGCCATTTATTATAGGAATGACGATTAGCTAAACCGGTCAAAGGATCTTTTTTGGCTTCTTCACCTACGGCGTCTTTTTGCTTTCTTGAATAATAAGCTGAATAAGCAGTAAAAATAATAGTTAAAATAAAAGACGTTAATAATTTGGCCGCTTTAAATGTTTCTTCATGTAATGTGGTTAATGCTAAATAAAATAATATCGAGGGAATTGCTATTAATAGAGCTGTTCTAATGGATGTAAGAAAAAACAGCCCAGTAATGGCTGGAAAGGCATAAACAATTCCATGTAATCCCATATAATAACAGGCAAATGCTATGGTTAAAAACATGGAGAAAATCATGCTGAATTTACATAGAGTGCTAATGGTATTATTTTTAACTTTCAGAAGACTGGTTGCAAAAACAATTAACGTAAATAATAGGCTACTAGCTAAAACATAATTTTGATTCAGATAATGTACGGTAGCAAATATGGTGAGAGGAATAATGCAAAGTAAAAGGAATATTTTTGAGTGACGATTATATAATACCAACACTTGCTGAGACATTTAAAATAAATCCTTTTGAAAATAAAGAACATACAAGAGTAATTAAGATTATAGTGCGGCAATCATTTTCAATGCAAGCTTTTTGTGCTTTAAAGTAGGGTGGTTGAGGCTAAAATTGTTAGGTTAATCAATAAGACAAAGAAATATTATCCTAGTTTTATTGGGCTAATTTACCATGATGACTGATAAAAAAAATTTCCACTATTCTTGGTAATAAGTCGATGAATTTTATGATAAGTACCAAAGAACAACCAATTGACAGTTAAATTTTAAATTATTTTGGGGAGACATGATTGTGAATATAATGTTATCGATTAATTGAATGTTTATAAAATATAATTTTAATATAAAGGAAGCTTAATAAGCTGATCAAAAGTCAGTTTTTACATGATATACTCAAGCAATTCCTTTTTGTTTACAGATAAATATTCATGCTACCTCGTATTGATCATCAAACACACCTTTCTCCTCTTTACGATAATTTTGTTCGTGCGTTAAAAGCTAAAAACTTCACGGGTGATATTAGTGCCAAATATAGTGCACGTCTTGCTGTTGCAACTGATAATAGTATATATCAGCAATTGCCCCAGTTAGTTATTAACCCCCGCACACAACAAGATATTATCTTATTGGCTAAAACGGCAAGTGAAGATAATTATAGCGATATAAAATTTAGTGCTAGAGGTGGTGGTACAGGAACCAATGGACAAAGTTTAACACCGGGTATCATTGTTGATTTATCTAAATATATTAATAAAGTATTAGAAATAAATATTGAAGAACGCTGGGTGAAAGTAGAGGCGGGTGTAGTAAAAGATCAATTAAATGATTATTTACGTCCACATGGTTTTTTCTTTGCACCTGATTTATCAACAAGTAACCGTGCCACTATCGGTGGAATGATTAATACTGATGCTTCTGGCCAAGGCTCATTAGTGTATGGTAAAACGTCTGATCATGTTTTAGCTTTAACTTCTGTGCTAGCAAATGGCGATGTACTTAATACTGAACCTATGACAATCACCCAAGCACAAGCGTTGGCAAAAGAAGAAACTAGTCATGGCAGAATAGTTCAACAGGTTCTCGCGTCTAGTGTTGATAACCGCGAGCTTATTCTGAAAAAATTCCCCCGTTTAAATCGATTTTTAACCGGTTATGATTTGGAAAATGTATTACAAGCTCAAGGTAGTGAAAATGAGGAACTGAATACATTTGATTTAAGCAGAATAATAACTGGCTCAGAGGGCTCATTAGCTTTTGTTTGTCAGGCTAAACTTAATATTACTCCTATTAGCCCCGCTAAAACGTTAATTAATATTAAATATGATAGTTTTGATTCTGCATTACGTCATTCACCTTTTTTAGTGAAGGCAAAAGCGACTTCAGTAGAGACTATCGACAGTAAAGTGTTAAACCTAGCTAAACAAGATATTGTTTGGCACAGTGTAAGTGACTTAATTACTGACGTGCCTAACAAAGTCATGGATGGTATTAATATTGTTGAATTTAATGGGACAAGCGTTGAAGACTTAGCTGAGCAGGTTGCCATTTTAACAGCAGGTTTAGATGAAACAATTGCCAATGCAGAAAATGGTAATGCTTGTGGAGTGATTGGCTATCAAGTCACTTCTGATTTAAGTAGTATCAATAAGCTTTATGCTATGCGTAAAAAAGCGGTAGGACTTTTAGGTAATACAGATGGCAGGCAAAAACCGTTAGCTTTTGCAGAAGATACTGCGGTACCGCCTGAAAACTTAGCTGATTTCATTAGTGAATTTAGAGCGTTGCTTGATAGTTATAACTTGCATTACGGTATGTTTGGTCATGTAGATGCAGGTGTTTTACATGTACGTCCGGCACTTGATATGTGTGACCCAGAGCAAGAAAAGTTACTGAGAACTTTGTCTGACAAGGTGGTTGAATTAACGGCTAAATATGGCGGGTTAATGTGGGGGGAACATGGTAAAGGCTATCGTAGTGAATATGGCCCTGAGTTTTTTGGCGAGGAATTATTCACTGAATTAAGGAAAATCAAAGCCGCATTTGATCCACTCAATAAAATGAATCCAGGTAAGATATGTACCCCGATTGATTCAAGCGAACAATTAGTCAGTGTTGATGATACTAAACGTGGTTTTTTTGATCGACAGATTCCTATTACGGTAAAAGATTCATATAGTGCTGCCTTAGATTGCAATGGTAACGGTTTATGTTTTAACTACGATGTTAATAGTCCTATGTGTCCATCAAGCAAGGTAACTAAGGACAGACGTCACTCACCTAAAGGCCGTGCTGGTTTAATGCGTGAATGGTTAAGGTTACTAGAGAAGCAAGGTGTTGATATATTAGCACTAGAAACACAAGTAAATCATTGGTCAGTTAAAAAATTACTAGACACGACTATTACTAAATTCAAGCTTACTTTTTTTGAAAAAGAAGAGAATAAAAATGACTTCTCTCATGAAGTTATGGAAGCAATGCAAGGGTGTTTAGCGTGTAAGGCTTGTGCTAGCCAGTGTCCAATAAAGGTTGATGTGCCAGATTTTAGAAGCAGGTTTATCAACATTTATCATTCACGCTATCCTAGACCACTAAAAGATCATCTTGTCGCTAATGTAGAAATATTAGCACCATTAATGGCTAAAGTGCCAAAGTTGATGAATAGTATTTTAAGTTTGAATGCTTATGATAAGTTATCTGAAAAAACTATTGGTTACGTGAACACTCCATTATTAAGTGTTCCTACATTAAAAAAACAGGTCAAAAAAGCGGGTTATTCAGGGTTTGATTTAAATAAATTACAAGGTTTAACGAACCTACAACGTAAGGGTTACGTATTAATTGTACAAGATCCCTTTACATCTTTCTATGACGCTAAAACTGTCGAAAGTATGATGGCGTTAATAAAAGCGTTAGGTTTAGAGCCTATTTTATTACCGTTTAAACCAAACGGTAAGGCGCAACATGTGAAAGGGTTTTTAGCTCGCTTTGCCAAAACAGCTCAATCATCGAGTGATTTTTTAAATCAATTAACTCAACTGAATATACCCATGTTAGGTATGGATGCGTCAATGGTGCTCTGTTATCGCGATGAATACGCAAAAATTTTGGGTGATAAACGCGGTGACTTTAAAGTATTGCTCGCCCATGAATGGCTGTTGTCGTTTATTGAACAAGATGAAAAATTCAAAAGCATTGCAGATAAAAATCAGCAAGCGTTCAAATTATTTACTCACTGTACTGAGAAGACCGCTTTAGTGAATAGTGAAAATGAATGGACAAATATTTTTAGCCATTTTGGTTTGAATTTAGAAAAAGTGACTGTCGGATGTTGTGGTATGGCCGGTACCTATGGACATGAAAAGTCTAATTTAGATAACTCTAAAGAATTATTTAATCTAAGTTGGCAGCCTAAGTTAGCTGAGTTAGAGCAAACACAAATTTTGGCTACAGGTTTTTCTTGTCGGTCACAGGTGAAACGTTTAACAGCACTCAAAGCAAAACATCCTGTAGAGGCGTTATTAGCTAAATTACAATAACAAAACACTAAATAACCATTTTATTTGAGGCAACTATGTCAGATAAAAAACTTATTTTATTATTGAAAATATCTATTTGTATTGGTTTGTGCTTGTTAATTTTAGGTATATATTTACATAATTATAGTGATTATATGGAGTCTTTAGGCGTTACAGGCATCATTATTAGTGCGGTCTGTATTGCGTTGGGTTTAGTTTTTTCTTTGCCGACAAAAATGTATTTAACTTTTATACTTGTTAAGCGAGAAACAGAAGATCCTCCCCAAAATCATAAATTGAAATAAAGCCAACTTTTATAAAAAACCACCTTCGATAGACGGTGGTTTTTTTATGTCTGAATCTTGATCTATATCAAGCCCTAAGCTTAACTATGATATTAAAGTACACATTATAATTTGATTTTAATTATAGATTATCGAGTACGATATGAGCCTAACAACACTTCACAAACAACAAAAAAAATATGAGCGTAATACTTTTATTTTTCTGACTATTTTCCTTGCTCCCATTTTATCTGTTTGCATCGTTGCCGGTTTTGGCTTTGCCATATGGATAAGCCAAATGTTTATTTTTGGTCCTCCTGGATCTTAATACCTTGTCTACTTCAACATCAAAAGCCAATAAACGTGTTGATAATCCAGCGAGAAGGCGACTTTTACGTGGTCGGATACACACAAAACAAGTATTACGTTTACCTTGGGTAGTGAATGAATCTGTATTTACTTCGGGTTGCACACAGTGTCAAGACTGTATAAATAGTTGTGAAAGCAAGATCATTACTAAAGATGAAGAGGGTTTTCCAACCGTAGATTTTAGTTTAGGTGAATGTTCTTTTTGTAATAAGTGTATTGATGCTTGTGAGCAACCGCTTTTCTCTGGCGATTTTATTGATAATGAAAATACCAAGGATAAGATTGCTCAAAATAACAAACCTTGGCCAGTTAACATAGATATTAGTGATAAGTGTTTAGCTA
Source organism: Colwellia sp. 6_MG-2023 (assembly GCF_030547765.1). NCBI lineage: Bacteria > Pseudomonadati > Pseudomonadota > Gammaproteobacteria > Alteromonadales > Colwelliaceae > Colwellia > Colwellia sp. 6_MG-2023. Next base: position 14,837 of record NZ_JAUOPP010000036.1, read on the forward strand.
AGAATAGCATTTATTGTCAAAGTTGCCGTGAGGAGTGTGAAACGAGTGCTATTAAATTTCATTACCTTAATTCCAGTATTCCTGAGCCAAGTATAAATGATGTTGATTGTACTCAATGTGGTGCTTGCATCAGTAAATGTCCACAAGATGCTATTTCCTTTATATTCGAGCCAAAAGCAAACTAATCTTTAGCTGTATTTACATTAAACAAGCGGTATTTAAAAAATTATATGACGAAAAATAATGAAAGTAGAACAGATGAATATCATGTGGCAAGTTTCGTCGCTTATCCTATTTTTGAGCAGTTAACCGAGGTGCAAAAAGCAATAACAAGGGTAGATGGTACTGAAATTCATGCAACCAGTGCAGAAGGTAAAATTGTTTTTACAATAGAGGGGCATAGTTATAAGGATATTGGCAACAAAATGGATACGATAAGAAATCATAAAGGCGTTATTAATTTATCACCTGTTTATCATCAGATTTTAGATGAAAGTACTGATAGTGAAAATAATTAAAGCAGCATAACAACGATAAAATTGAATGAAACATTTTAAAACGACATTAAATAAAGTGGGGAAGGTGACAAAATGATTAATCGCCGAGAATTTATTAAAGCCAACGCTATTGCCGCAGCGGCTGCTGTTGCAGGGGTGTCTGTGCCTTCTTTAGCATCAAACTTAATTACAAGTTCAGATATTACTAAACTCAAATGGGACAAAGCACCTTGTCGATTTTGTGGTACAGGTTGCAGTGTAAATGTAGGGGTCATGGATGGTAAAGTTGTTGCCACTCATGGCGATATTAAGTCTCCTGTCAATAAAGGCCTTAACTGTGTTAAAGGCTACTTTCTATCTAAAATTATGTATGGGAAAGATAGGCTGACTCAACCATTATTACGCATGACTAATGGTAAGTACGATAAACAAGGCGAGTTTGCACCAGTATCATGGGATAAAGCATTCGATGTGATGGCTGAAAAAGCAAAAGCAACATTGAATAAAAGTGGTCCTGAAGCTGTTGGTATGTTTGGCTCAGGTCAATGGACAGTGCAAGAAGGTTACGCTGCGGTAAAATTAATGAAAGCAGGGTTTCGTACTAATAATATTGATCCTAATGCACGTCATTGTATGGCTTCTGCCGTTGGTGGTTTTATGCGAACTTTTGGCATTGATGAGCCTATGGGATGTTATGACGATTTAGAAGCCGCGGATGCGTTTGTCTTATGGGGTTCAAATATGGCTGAAATGCATCCTATTTTATGGACGCGTTTAACGGATCGTCGTTTAAGTGCGCCTCATGTAAAAGTGGCAGTATTATCAACTTTTGAGCACAGAAGCTTCGATTTAGCGGATAACGGGATGGTTTTCACACCACAAACTGATTTAGCTATTTTGAATTTTATTGCTAACTATATTATTCAAACTGATCGCGTGAATAAAGACTTTGTTAATAAACATACTAATTTCAGATTAGGTGAAACAGATATTGGCTATGGTTTACGCCCTGAACATCCGTTAGAGCAAGTGGCGAAAAATAATGGTAAAACAGCAGGTAGCTCTACCGAAATAGATTTTGATACTTATGCTAAATTTGTTAGCACATATACGGCTGAATATACCGCTAAATTATCAGGGGTACCAGTACATAAACTTGAAGCATTAGCTGAACTTTATGCCGATCCTAAAATTAAAGTCACTTCTTTTTGGACTATGGGATTTAATCAGCATACACGCGGTGTCTGGGCGAACAACCTCGCTTATAATATTCACTTATTAACAGGGAAAATTTCAACACCAGGTAATAGTCCGTTTTCATTAACAGGCCAACCTTCAGCGTGTGGTACTGCACGTGAAGTTGGTACTTTTTCGCATCGTTTACCTGCTGACTTGGTTGTTACTAACCCTAAACATCGGGCTACAGCCGAAAAAATATGGAATTTACCTTCGGGTACTGTGCCGGCTAAACCAGGGTATCACGCCGCATTGCAAAACCGCATGTTAAAAGACGGTAAGTTAAATTTTTACTGGGTACAATGTAATAATAATATGCAGGCTGCAGCTAATATTAATGAAGAAGCTTATCCTGGTTACCGTAATCCCGAAAACTTTATTGTTGTCTCTGACCCTTACCCCACAGTAACAGCACAAGCTGCAGATCTAATTTTACCTACAGCCATGTGGGTAGAAAAAGAGGGCGTTTATGGTAATGCTGAACGTCGTACGCAATCTTGGTATCAAATGGTGGAAGCGCCAACAGGGGCTAAATCTGATCTATGGCAATTAGTTGAATTTTCAAAACGCTTCAAAGTTGAAGATGTTTGGCCTGAAGAGCTAATTGCTAAGAAACCAGACGTTCGTGGTAAAACATTATTTGATGTGCTTTATAAAGATGCTTCTGTAGGTAATTTCTCATTGGATGAAATACCAAAAGATCGGTTAAATCATGAATCTCGTGATTTCGGTTTTTATATCCAAAAAGGTTTATTTGAAGAATATGCCAGTTTTGGTCGCGGTCATGGACATGATTTAGCACCGTACGACAGATATCATCAAGAACGTGGTTTACGTTGGCCAGTAGTGAATGGTAAAGAAACACAATGGCGTTTCAAGGAAGGCTCAGATCCTTATGTTAAACCAGGCAGTGGCTGGGATTTCTATGGTCACAAAGATGGTCGGGCGATTATTTTCGCTTTACCTTATGAGCCACCAGCAGAGTCACCAGACGATGAATATGATTTATGGTTATCAACTGGTCGTGTATTAGAACATTGGCATTCTGGCTCAATGACTCAACGAGTACCAGAGCTTTACAAATCTATGCCTGATGCGCTTGTTTACATGCACCCTGATGATGCTAAAGCTCGTAATATGCGTCGTGGTGATTTAGTAAAACTGATTTCTCGACGCGGTGAAGTACAAACTCGCGTTGAAACCAGAGGCCGTAATAAACCTCCTATTGGTTTAGTATATATGCCTTGGTTTGATGCAAGCCGTTTAGTCAATAAAGTTACGCTAGATGCAACTGACCCGTTGTCAAAACAAACGGATTATAAAAAATGCGCAATAAAAATAGTGAAAGTTTAGGAGCGTGATATGAAAAATTTAAATATTAAATCAGCTATTACTAACCTTTTAGCTGTTTCTTTACTGACAGTGATTTCTATTAGCTTTACGGTGGTTGCTGCAGATAAATTAGAAATAAATACAGTGGCAACGCTACGTGATCATACTGAAATTGACACGCAAAAAGAACCAAATAGAATTTATAAGGTGGTTAATAAGGATATAAAACAAGGTCGGAATTATCCTATGCAGCCACCTATTATTCCACATACTATTCGTGGTTATGAAGTAAATAGAAATAACAATAAATGTATGTCTTGTCATTCTCGTCATCGTACTGAAAAGTCTCAAGCACCTATGGTAAGCGTGACACATTATATGGATCGTGACGGTAACTTTTTAGCCGATGTATCGCCACGTCGTTATTTTTGTAACCAGTGCCATGTGATTCAATTAGATGCTGAACCATTAATAGAAAATAGCTTTATTGATATGAATAGTTTAATGAAGAGTAAAACTGTTAATACCGATCAGCATTAGGAGCTATTATGAAAAATATACTATTAATTGGTTGGCGAACATTAACAAAACCTAGTGCTTATTATAGCCTTGGTGTTTTAGTCATTGGTGGTTTTATTGCCGGTATCATTTTTTGGGGTGGTTTTAATACTGCTTTAGAGGCAACTAATACAGAAGAATTTTGTATTTCATGTCATGAAATGGAAAATAATGTTTATGAAGAGCTAAAAACAACCATCCACTTTACAAACCGTTCAGGTGTTCGGGCTACTTGCCCTGATTGTCATGTGCCTCACAAGTGGACAGATAAAATAGCACGTAAAATGCAAGCATCGAAAGAAGTATGGGGCACTATTTTTGGCACCATTAATACACGTGAAAAATTCTTAGATCACCGCAAACGGTTAGCTCAAAATGAATGGACACGCTTAAAAGCTAATGACTCTTTAGAATGTCGTAATTGTCATAATTTTGATTATATGGATTTTACTGAGCAAAGTGAACGTGCTGCTTATCAACATTCAACTGCATTAGCTGCCGGTGAAAAAACGTGTATTGATTGTCATAAAGGTATTGCACATCAATTACCAGATATGAAAGATGTGGAAGGTTGGTAGTATATTGTAAAAATGATTGTGAATTGTTATTAATGCATTTTTATTAATTTAATACTTAGCAAATATTAATCAATTAAAGCCAGTGCAGGTCACTGGTTTTTTTATATCCTCATTTTTTAACATTAATAGCGTTAAATCATGTTTATTTCTTACTTCAACGCCTCTTTAAACTAAATAAAAGCAGTTTATCCTACATAATCATAGACTCATATCATCTTAAGGTGGCATGGTTATAGAGTTTAATGTAAAATTGACCTCATTTTTTAAGTCTATTTATTGAACGGCAATTTTGCCTTTTCACAAAGGCTGTTTTAGTCCCGTTTTAGAGGAAATCATGAGTTTAGACACCACCACCATAGATGATATTGTCGTTCAGGCAGAAAAGGCGATTAGTGAAGCAATCGATCCTAATGCACTAGATCAAGTGCGCGTTAACTTTTTAGGTAAAAAAGGTTTATTTACAGAGCAAATGAAAGGCTTAGGTAAACTACCTAAAGAAGAAAAGCCTAAAATGGGTCAAGTAATAAACATTGCCAAGCAAAAAGTACAAAAATTATTAACTGAGCGAGGGGAATTATTACGTGCAGAAGAAATTTCTCAAAAGCTTGCCGCAGAATCTATTGATGTAACCCTACCTGGACGAGGCCCACAACTTGGTGGTTTGCATCCTGTTACTCGTACTATCAATCGTATTGAAAGCTTTTTTGGTGATTTAGGTTTTGAAGTTAAAGCTGGGCCTGAAGTTGAAGATGATTATCATAATTTTGATGCATTAAATATTCCTGAGCATCATCCTGCCCGTCAAGATCATGATACTTTTTATTTCAATCCTAAATTAGTGCTACGTACGCAGACTTCAGGTGTTCAAATTCGTACGATGGAGGTCGAAAAGCCACCATTACGTATTATTTCTCCGGGTAAAGTATATCGTAACGATTATGATCAAACGCATACGCCAATGTTTCATCAAGTCGAAGGCTTAATGGTTGATAAAGATGTTAGCTTTACTCACCTTAAAGGGATTTTGCATGACTTCTTACACCATTTCTTTGAAGAAGAAGTGGAAATTCGTTTCCGACCATCATATTTCCCATTTACTGAACCTTCAGCTGAAGTAGACATTATGGGTAAAAATGGTAAATGGTTAGAAGTACTTGGATGCGGAATGGTACATCCTAATGTGCTTAAAAGTGTCGGTATAGATCCTGAAGTTTACACCGGCTTTGCATTTGGTATGGGCGTTGAACGCTTAACAATGCTTCGTTATGGCGTAAATGATTTACGTGCATTCTTTGAAAACGATCTTCGCTTCTTAAAACAGTTCAAGTAGGAAACCCCAAATGAAATTTAGTGAATCTTGGTTACGTGAGTGGGTAAATCCTGCACTTTCATCTGATGAATTAGCTCATCAAATTACTATGGCTGGTCTTGAAGTAGACGGAGTCGATCCTGTTGCGGGCGAATTTACCAATGTTATTATTGGTGAAGTGGTTGAATGCGGACCGCACCCTGATGCAGATAAACTGCAAGTAACAAAAATAAACCTTGGCGACTATAGCTCTACTACCGTAGAAAAAGGTGAATTGGTTAGTATTGTTTGTGGTGCTAAAAATTGCCGCACCGGTCTTAAAGTTGCGGTTGCGACCGTTGGTGCAGTATTACCGGGTAATTTTAAAATTAAAAAGGCTAAATTACGTGGCGTACCTTCATTTGGTATGTTGTGTAGCGAGTCTGAAATAGGTTTAAGTGATAGCTCTGATGGTATTATGGAGCTAGCGCAAGATGCTCCTGTAGGTACTTGTTTACGCGAATATTTAGATCTAGACGATGTTACTATCGATGTTGATTTAACGGCTAACCGTGGCGACTGCTTAGGCATAAAAGGCTTAGCTCGCGAAGTTGGCGTGCTTAATTCAAAAGAAGTTACTGAAGTTGAAATTAATGCTGTTACGCCAACAATTGATGATGCTCTTGATATTACAATTGAAGAAGGTGCTGCATGTCCTCGTTATTTAGGTCGTGTGATTAAAGGCATTAACCCTGCGGCACAAACACCATTATGGATGGTAGAAAAATTACGTCGTTGTGGAACACGTTCAATTGACCCTGTCGTTGATGTAACTAATTATGTGTTGTTAGAACTTGGGCATCCTATGCATGCTTTTGATTTAGCAAAGATTGACGGCGGCATAAAAGTACGCTTTGCCAATAAAGCAGAAAAATTAACATTATTAGATGAAAATGAAGTAACACTTAAAGAAAAAACGTTGGTTATAGCTGATAGTGCTGCTGATAGTAAAGCATTAGCAATCGCTGGTATTTTTGGCGGTCTTAATTCTGGAGTCACTACACAAACAACTGATATTTTCTTAGAAAGTGCATTTTTTGCTCCACTTGCTATTTTAGGCAAAGCTCGCCAATACGGTTTACATACTGATGCATCACATCGCTATGAACGTGGAATAGACCCAACATTACAAAATGATGCGATGGAACGTGCTACACAATTGTTATTAGATATTGTTGGTGGTCAGGCAGGGCCTATTGTTGAAGCGAAATCAGACAGTCACATCCCGCAAACTAAACATGTTTCTTTAAGACGTACAAAGTTAGATAGTCGTATTGGCCATCATATTGAAGACGCTAAAGTAACTGAAATTTTAACTCGTCTTGGCTTTACTGTAAGTGTTGAAGGCGAGGGCAGTGCAACACAATGGCAAGTTGTTGTGCCTGCTTATCGTTTTGATATAAAGATAGAAGTAGATTTAATTGAAGAAGTTGCTCGTATTTATGGCTATAACAATATTCCTAATATTGCACCAAAAGCTAGTTTAAAAATGGTCAATAAAAAAGAAGCGAATATTGATTTAGCCAAATTAAAAAATACATTAGTGAATCGTGATTACCAAGAAGCGATAACATACAGTTTTGTTGATCCTAAAGTACAATCGTTAATTCATCCTGATCAAGAAGTGATGACTCTACCTCATCCAATATCGTCTGAAATGTCGGTTATGCGTTTAAGCTTATGGACAGGCTTATTGCAATCGGTTGCTTATAATCAAAACCGTCAGCAAAGTAGAGTACGTTTATTTGAAGCAGGTCTACGTTTTGTACCTGATGAAAGTGCTGAAAACGGTGTTCGTCAACAACATATGATTGCCGGTGTTATTAGTGGTAATTGTGCAGATGAACATTGGAGTGTAGAGAAAGCGGCTACAGATTTCTATGATATAAAAGGTGATGTTGAAGCTCTGCTTTCACTCACGTGCGATGCTACATCATACGAGTTTTCTAAAGCAGAAATTAGTGCACTACATCCAGGGCAAACTGCTGAAATCACTAAAAATGGTCAATTAGTTGGTTATGTTGGTGCTTTACATCCTGAATTAGAACGAAAATTAGGATTGAATGGCCGTACATTAATTTTTGAATTATTATTACCTGAAATTTTAGCTCAAAAAATACCTGAAGCCTGTGATATATCTCGCTTTCCGGCCAATAGACGTGACCTTGCTGTTGTAGTGAAAGACGATATTGATGCAAAAAAAGTGTTACAACTTATTGAAAAGGTTGGCGGAAGTCTTCTAATTGATCTAAACTTATTTGATGTATACAAAGGTCAAGGTATAGACGATGGTTTTAAAAGTCTTGCCATTGCCTTAGTATTACAAGATACAAACAAAACGCTTGAAGATAAAGACATCACAGATGTTATTGATCGAGTCGTTGATTCTTTACAAACAGAGTTGAAAGCATCACTGAGGGACTAAGCAATGGCGCTTACTAAAGCAGAAGTAGCAGAACATTTATTTGAGAAAGTTGGGCTTAGCAAGCGCGACGCAAAAGATATGGTTGAAATGTTTTTTGAGGATATTCGCGAAACCTTAGAAAGTGGCGAACAAGTCAAACTTTCTGGTTTTGGGAATTTTGACTTACGTCAAAAAAGCGAACGTCCAGGCCGAAATCCTAAAACAGGAGAAGATATTCCTATTTCTGCTCGTAAAGTTGTGACTTTTCGACCGGGTCAAAAATTAAAGAGCCGTGTTGAAGATGGCAATAGTGATTAAATACCTTTAGTTCAATATCTGTATTAGCTCAGATCTAATATACTCAGTCCCTTACACTAGGGCTTATATTATGTTAGATTTGAGTTAGATATTTTACTTTTATCTCTATCAAACTAGTTTTTGTTGTTTGCTTTATACATCTACTTCTTTGAATGCCACAATATAGTACCCATCAATTAACGCACTTTTTAATTCGGTATGAATTTTAAAGCGTTTTACCCCATGATATTTTGTCATAACATTTACAGTCATCATGGCGAAACTTTTATCACTAACGCCTGCAGATTCTATATATAGTTCCCATAAATTTTCAACCGTTTTTTGGTAATTAGGATCTGGATATGCTTTTTTCCACCAGTGCTCTTTATCTGGAATATCCTCTAAATTCCAACCTATAGCACTGTCAAAGCTACTATTTACATAAACTATAGGGTGGTTAAGGGTGCTATCTTCAAGTGCCAAAACAGCTATAGGTATTGGCAACATATCTAAAAACTTAGTAGGAATTGATGTGAGATCAGACAATTTAGCACCTTGATGTTAAGAAATATAAGAAAGGTCTTTAGTTTTATGCTTAGTTATACCAATCGGACTAATTAATTGATCACTTAGCGAGAATTAAAAGGCTTAGAGGCAAGGCATTGATTGCAGAGAATGGTTATTCCCTTGTCAAAATCAATAACGCGGCATATAAGCCTTATAAACTCGCCCTTCGGGAGCTCATTAGCAAACTGATAACCGCACAAAATGAATGAAATATAGAATGACTATAATTAACTCATTGTGTTTGTTCTAAGCTCGCTAATGTAGCTCTAAGTTGGTCAATTTAATAATCCGTTTGGTATTAATTATAGTCATTGATTAATTTAACGGTTAATTATTTCAGCGGTTAATTGTTTAAGTGCCTTTTAATTGATTATTTTACTTTAGTTCATAAAAGAGCAAGATTAGTTTCGTGTTAATAGTGAGTCTATTACAAGTAAACTTAGCAATGAAGACAGGAAAAATGGCTGCTAGAGAAGTATTTTTTAAGCCGAACTCTTTATTTTAAAGCGTTGCAACAGTCGTTTGTTACAACGCTTATATGTCGTGTTATTATACGATTTTTAAGGCGGTTAGCTCACTTGAGTCAAAATCATCAACACTTATAATGGCTTTTCTTCCTTGCTCAGCTTTGATCAATAATTGTGCTTCGGTTTCGGTGATGGCATTGGCAGCTAAGCCTAATTTAGCAGCATTATCTAATTGATAAAAAGGTAATTTTTTATCAATAGCATCACATACTTTTTTAAATATAGGCTCGCAAGCAATAATATCTTCTAACGTTTGCTCTAATAAACCATAAACATTTTTACCATCTCTGGTCAGATATTGCCATTTACCTAATCTATCCCTTGCAGGACTCGGTGTTTGTAATAAATTTGCAACTTGGTGGTCTAAATTATCTGATGGTTTAGTTAGCCAAGTACCGAAAGGGAATATTACAGCCCTTAACGTACGTGCAAGCCAGCGATTCGGGAAGTTGCTTAACAGAGCATCTATGGCTTCTTGTATATTATATAAAGAATCTTCTACAGCCCACTGTAATAATGGTAAATCATCTTCTTGTCTGCCTTCATCATTAAAGCGTTTCAGACAAGCACTTGCTAGATACAGGTTACTTAACACGTCGCCTAAACGCGCTGATATACGCTCTTTACGTTTTAAATCAGCACCTAATGCCAACATAGAAACATCGCTAAGCATAGCTAAATTGGCGCTAAAGCGGGTTAACAGTTGATAATAGCGTTTACTTTTATCGTTAAAAGGTGCAGGTAATAAACGAGCGCCAGTAAGAGAACACCATAAACTTCGACTGATATTACTTATGCTAAACCCAATATGCCCAAATAATGCGTGATCAAAGTCATCTAACGCTTTTTCTGTGTTACTTTCATTTGCCGCTTGTAACTCGGCTAAAACATAAGGATGACAACGTATAGCGCCTTGTCCATATATAATTAAGCTACGCGTGAGAATGTTTGCACCTTCAACAGTGATTGCTATTGGTGCACCTTGGTAACCTCTAGCAAGGTAGTTGTTAGGGCCCATACATATGCCTTTACCACCATGTATATCCATGGCATCAATGATCGATGAGCGCATTTTTTCTGTTAAATGGTACTTGGAAATAGCAGAAATAACAGAAGGTTTTTCACCAAGATCTATTGCGCCGGTTGATAATGTTGTAACAGCATCCATTAAGTAGGCATTACCACCAATTCTAGCAAGAGGTTCTTCTACACCTTCCATTTTACCTATAGGCAATTTAAATTGTCGGCGAATTCTACTATAAGCACCAGTAGCTAGCGCAGCAGTTTTTATTCCGCCAGCACTATTTGAAGGCAATGTGATTGCACGACCAACAGATAAACACTCAACCAACATACGCCAGCCGTGGCCAGCCATTTCACTACCGCCAATAATATAATCAAGAGGCACGAACACATCCTTACCTTGAGTTGGACCATTTTGAAATGGTACATTAAGCGGGAAGTGTCTACGGCCTATTGTGATACCGTCTATATTTGTAGGAATTAGTGCACAAGTAATGCCTAATTCTTTGGTCTCGCCAAGTAAGCCATCAGGGTCTTCAAGTTTAAATGCTAGTCCTAGTACTGTGGCAACAGGTGCAAGCGTAATATAACGCTTGTCCCAATTTAGTTTTATTCCCAATACTTCTTTATCTTCAAATACTTGCCTACAAATGATACCCGTATCTGGTATTGCGCCTGCATCAGAGCCTGCTTCTGGCCCTGTTAATGCAAAACAAGGAATCTCTTCACCGGTAGCTAAACGTGGTAAGTAATAATCTTGCTGTTCTTTAGTACCATATTCTTGTAATAACTCTCCTGGGCCAAGAGAGTTTGGTACGCCAACAGTACTCGCAAGAACAGAGCTTACTCCTGTTAATTTTTGTAATACTCTTGATTGAGCAAAAGCAGAAAATTCAAGGCCTCCATACTTTTTCTTGATAATCATGGCAAAAAACTTGTTATCTTTTAAGAACTGCCAAACCTCTGGTGATAAATCTGCGATTTCATGGGTAGTTTGCCAATCATTAACCATGCCACAAACTTCTTCTACAGGGCCTTCTAAGAAGGCTTTTTCTTGGGCACTAAGTCGAGGTTGAGGATAATTATGTAATCTTGACCAATTTGGATTACCTCGAAACAGTTCAGCTTCAAACCAAGTAGTGCCTGCATCTATAGCTTCTTGCTCTGTTTCAGACATTTGTGGCATTATTTTTTTAAATAATGTTAATAACGGCATACTAATAAATTGTTGACGAATATTATCAATATTGAGGGGGAGGGCGATCACGGCAAAAAGTAACCAAGATACAAAACCAATAATATCGAATAAAGTGCCAACAACCATTAACCCCATAAATGCGAAAGTAAATGATGATAGCGAAGCTCGCGAATAGCTCATAAACCAAGTAAGTGAAAGAGCTAAAATTAACCAAAGTAAAATATCCACAAAATATCCTTGTTTTTGTTACATTGAATAAAAGTAATTGTATAATCTATATATAGATTATATTAACAAGATAACCAAGTATTTGTTTGGGTTATCTAGCTTTTATTTTACTTTGCAATTTTATTTCATTTGATTCTCTTTAAGGTTAATTATGTGTGAACTTTTAGCTATGTCGGCTAATGTCCCAACAGATATTTGTTTTAGTTTTAGTGGGTTAATGCAACGAGGTGGAAATACAGGCCCACACAAAGATGGTTGGGGGATCACATTTTATGAAGGTAAAGGTTGTCGAAGCTTTAAAGATCCACAACCAAGTGCACATTCACCTATTGCCGAGTTGGTAACAAGGTACCCGATGAAAAGTGAATCTGTTGTATGTCATATTAGGCAAGCTAATTCAGGTGGCGTTTGTTTAGAAAACACTCATCCTTTTATTAGACAAATGTGGGGAAAAAATTGGACTTATGCACATAATGGTCAATTAAAGGATTTTCAAAAATCATTACCTATTAAATGGCACTTACCTATTGGTACTACCGATAGTGAGCATGCTTTTTGTTGGATTCTAGATCAGCTTCATTTTAAGTTTGCCGAGCAAGAGCCTTCAGCCGTAGTACTATTTGAGTTTATTGCAACGTTAACCAGTAAAATTGACAACCTTGGTGTTGCTAATATCATTATCAGCGATGGCGAGTGTTTGTTTGCTTATTGTTCTAATAATTTACATTGGATAACGCGTCGAGCTCCTTTTGGAAAAGCAAGTTTGATTGACGCTGAAATGGCTGTTGACTTCCATCAGGAAACGACAGATAAAGATATTGTGACTGTGATTGCAACCCAACCTCTGACTGATGATGAAACTTGGCATAAAATGAGTGCCGGTGATTGGCACTTATTTCGGTTAGGTGAATCAATATCGTGTGGTAAAAAAGAATAATCAAATGAGAGCGGTAATAATTCAAACTCTAATAGCTAGCTGATGCAGCACACTTGATAGGATGATAAATAGAGTTATCATCTTCTCGCTATTTCACTATGCCTTTTTCTGTTTTCACATTTAACGTATAGCCTGATAGCTGGGCTTCAAACTGTTCGTTTCCTGCTTTAGTTTGGTATAACTTTACTAATAAGTAATCGAGTTCAGGGGCAAACCAAGCATAAGTAATACGTTCTATATCTTTGATTTCTCGTTTGAAACGTACAGTTTTGATCAAACCGTAGGGAAGAATCAATTCCTCTTCGCCATCATATTCATAGATATAATCTTTAATTGATCCGGCAGTATTAATCACCGAGTAAGTATAGGTTTTTTGGTTAGCATCAGCTATAAGGTTTAATCGGTGTTGAAGGTGATAGCTGAGTTTATCTTGTAGATTATTAGAAAAATCTACTGTATGCGTTCTTTTACGTTGAAGATCCTCTGCTTGATTTTCTGCTGCATTGAAAAGCCATTCGTAATGTTTATCTTTACCTGTACCTTCTCTACTATATTTATAATGCAGAGGTGTTACTTGATTATCATTAATTGTTAGAATTGAGGTTTCACTGCGTGTTTGTGAAAAAATAAGCCATTCAACATAAGTTTTATAGTGGTAGTCTATGCTGCCATCAGTTTGATAACTTAATGCTCTAACGGCGGTACCGACTGGGTTGGCTTTATGAAATACAGTATATTCAGCTGTAAATTCAGGAATAATATTTTTATATTGGTTATTTTCTTGATTGTGAGTTATTACTTCCTCAGCAGTATTGGCAAAGCTAGTAGTTGATATAAAAATGAGTATAAAGGCAGGTAAAAAAAAGAAAGAGTGTTGTATTGGCACGGTTTATCCTGAAAAAGTATAAAGGTAAAAATTAACTACCTTTATACTAACAGTTTATTCGTCGTTCGCATAACCTGAAATTGGGAGAATATTATTATCTAATATTGCTACTTCACTTTTATCTTTAGTTTCCATTCTTAAACGATTTTGACATAACCATTTCACAACTAAAGGATAAATTCTATGTTCTTGTTCATGCACACGAGCAGCTAAGTCATCGCTAGTATCCCCATCAAATACAGGCACTTTAGCTTGTAATATAACAGGACCACCATCCAACGTTTCAGTAACAAAATGTACACTTACACCGTGTTCTTTATCACCAGCATCAATGGCACGTTGATGCGTATGCAAACCTTGATACTTAGGTAATAAAGAAGGGTGAATATTGATTAACTTTCCTTGATAATATTTAACAAAAGCAGGGGTTAATATACGCATAAAACCTGCAAGTACAATAATATCAGGAGCGAACAGATCTATTTGGGTAATAAGAGCTTGGTCGTAATCTTCTCGGCTCTCAAATTTTTGATGTGAAAGCGCGACAGTTTCAATGCCAGCATCTTTGGCACGAGTTAGGCCATAAGCATCAAGTTTATTTGAAATCACACCAACAACTGAGCCGGGGTAATCAGTTAATTTACAAGCATCGATGATTGCTTGTAAATTACTACCTTGGCCAGAAATAAGCACAACTATTCGGCTAGACATTTGCTTTCCTTATAATATTCACGATTAGATTTGTATCTAACTTAAGAAAAAACAACCTGTTCTTCACCGTCGGCTTTGTCAGCTATTGAGCCAATATGCCAAGCTTTTTCGCCGTGAGCAGTTAAAACTTCAATGCTTTGTTCAACTTTATCTTGAGGTACAACGATAATCATACCCACACCACAATTAAAGGTACGGTACATTTCGTGTTCGGTGATATTACCATTCTCTTTTAACCAATTAAAAATTTCAGGCCACTGCCAGCTTTCACCATTAATTACTGCTTGAGCTGTTGCAGGTAAAACACGTGGAATGTTCTCCCAAAATCCACCACCCGTAATATGTGAAAGCGCATGAACATCAACTTCTTTAAGTAATGCTAATACAGACTTAACATAAATTTTTGTTGGTTCGAGTAAATGTTCGCTAATCGCTTTTCCGTTAAGTAATTCACTCGTATCAGTATTATTAACTTCTAATACTTTACGAATTAATGAAAAACCATTCGAATGAGGGCCTGAGGCACCTAACGCTATTAATTGATCACCCGCAGCTACTTTACTACCATCAAGTAAGCGTGATTTTTCCGCAACACCAACACAAAAACCGGCAATATCGTAATCACCTTGATGGTACATGCCCGGCATTTCAGCTGTTTCACCACCAACTAAAGCACAACCTGCTTGAATACAACCTTCAGCGATACCTTCCACTACCGATGACGCAACTGCAACATCAAGTTTTGCTGTAGCATAGTAATCAAGGAAGAATAGAGGCTCAGCACCTTGTACAATTAAGTCATTAACACACATAGCAACCAAATCGATACCCACAGTATCATGTTTTGCTAGATCAATGGCTAAACGTAATTTGGTTCCTACGCCATCTGTACCTGCAACTAACACAGGCTCTTTATAGCCAGTAGGTAATTGGCAAACACTACCAAAACCACCTAAACCACCCATAACTTCAGGGCGATTAGTACGTTTTACTGCACCTTTAATGTTTTCAACAAGGGCATTACCAGCGTCAATATCAACACCAGCATCTTTATAACTTAAAGATTGTTTTTGTTCGCTCACAGGAAACCTCAAAAATTACCGATAGAATAATACCTAAATAAGCGCAAATTTTAGACTTACTAAGGTTTAAAAAGATGCGTATTCTAGCAGTGCAAGCGCATATACTCAAAATCTTTATCTTAATTAATCAATTTTTTTATTTCATTATTGTCTAATTCACTTCTATAAGTAGATTAGGTAAGAATTAACAACTATTTTCGGCAAGGCATTGATTGTAGTGATATGTATATTGATTTGATTATGATAGAATTGGATCTACATAATAGCTTGTTTTTTTTCATATGTTCAAAAAAATTAATTTTTTACTGTTTGTTATTCTTACTATTTTATCTTCTATGACGCTCGAAGCAGTTGAAATAAAAGATTTATATCAGGCCAGTGTTGCTATTAATTCTCAAAGCAGTGGTGATAGAGCCCATGCTTTGAAAAAAGCACTTGCCGCGGTGATGTTAAAAGTAGGTGGTGAGCAAAGTGTTTTAGATAATGAAATTATTAAACAATCATTGAATAATTTCGATTCATATCTGAATCAATATCGATACCAAGAAAAGTCAATCAAGGTTGAAGGTCAGCTTAGCTCGAAAAAACAATTATTCATTTTAGCAAGTTTTAATGAAGAGAAAATAAACCAGCTGTTTCAACAAGCCAATTTACCTTTATGGGGTAGTTTGCGCCCACAAGTATTACTTTGGCTAATTGAAGAGCAGGGTTTACAACGTCGTATCATATCAAGTTCATCTGCTTCTACTTTACCTTATAAAGTTAATGAATTTTCGGCTCAACGAGGATTACCTATTATTATGCCGTTAATGGATTTAACTGATTTGAGTCAATTAACCATTAGTGATGTATGGGGACGCTTTCAACAACCAATAAAAGAAGCATCGAACCGTTATTTAGCAGAAGCAATTGTTGTGATGAGAATTTCAAATTCAAGTTTGATTACTGATAGCTATACAGATCAGTATACAGATACAGCTACAATTGAAACGAATGATTGTGATTTATCCTGTGTAGAATCAAAAGTAAAAAAACATAATTATGTGCTTGATTGGAGCTTACTAGATTGGGGGCTTGTCGAAGGACAGCAAAAATTGAGTCGACAATATGTAGGTGATGAACCTCAAGAATTATTGCAACACGGCTTAGCTGATATAACAGAGTTAATTTATCAACGTTATGCTTTGTCTACAACGAAACAAAACGATTACATTATTGAGGTAGCTAATATAGATAGTTTAGCAACTTATGTAGACGTATTTAATTTTTTAAATAATTTATCTGGCGTAAAGTCGGCAACATTACTCAGTGCAAAAGGTAGTGCAAGACGGTTTAATCTGCAGTTACTTGGCTCCAGTGATGCTTTACTTGCTTCATTAAAACTTGATAATACACTTGTTCAAATCATTGACCCTTTAGCTCAATTCAATACACCTTCACCAGCAGAAGGTGAAGGAATATTGGTACCAATTTTTAATTGGAGCAAGTAATGAATAAAACAGCGCAACTGGCTTTATCTGTACAACTTCCAGATGATGAGATTTTTGATAGCTATTTAAGTGAATCAAATAGTGCTGTAGTCAGTCAATTATCTCTTTTTGTAGAAAATACTTTGCTATCTAGCTCAAAACAACCTAATTGTTTTTATTTGTTTGGTTTATCAGGGGTTGGTAAATCACACTTATTACATTCTGCTAGTGCTTACGCTTCTCAATTAGGTAAAACATCAGTTTGTTTATCTTGCGCCGAATTATTACAACTATCAGTTGAAGTCTTAGATGGTTTAGAATCAATCGATTTTATTTGCTTAGATGATATTCAATTAATTGCGAATAATGAGTTATGGCAGCAAGCTATTTTTGATCTATATAACCGAGTTTTAGAGCAAAATAATAGTTTGTTAATTAGTGGCGACCAAAGTGCTGTTCAATTAGGTTTAACTTTGCCTGATTTAGTGTCTCGTTTAAGTTGGGGATTAACAGAACAACTTAAACCGCTGAATGACATTGAAAAAATATCTGCTTTGCAATATCGGGCGTCAAAGCGTGGTTTAATGCTGAGTGATGATGCTGCAGCCTTCCTTCTTAATAGGTTATCTCGTGCAATGACAAATTTAATAGACTCATTGGATGTGTTAGATAAAGCTTCTATTAGAGAGCAACGTAAGATCACTATTCCCTTTATCAAAGACATTCTAAATATTGCTTAATGCTACTTGATATCGATGAACCGTGTAGTTTAATTATTAAAATAAGAGAGTAGGATGAAAACAGTAAATCTTGACGAGAATAGCATTGCTCCTTCTAAAGTTATTTGTATTGGTCGCAATTATGTTGACCACATAGCAGAGTTAGGGAATGAAGTACCAGATGAAATGGTTGTATTTTTGAAACCCAATTCAGCGATTTCCTCCCAATTAATATCGTTTCATCATGAAAAACTACATTATGAAGCTGAATTATGTTTTTTATATCAAAAAAATGATCCGAAAGATAAAAATGAACAAGGTAAGTTTACTGCAGTTGCTATTGGATTAGATTTGACTAAACGTGATTTACAAGCAAAATTAAAAGCGAAAGGTTTACCTTGGGAACGTGCTAAAGGTTTTGATGGTGCTGCATTATTTAGTGATTTTGTTGCGATTGATACTATTGATAATAGCTTACAGTTAGAATTAACAATAGATGGTAAGGTTATGCAATCAGGCGGTGTTGAATTAATGATGTATAAACCTGATACTATTTTAGCTCAGCTTAGCAGTTTTGTTACGCTTGAAGACGGGGATATTGTAATGACAGGTACACCTAAGGGAGTAGGGGAGATTGTTGCTGGTAGTGAGTTTATAGGTAAAGTAAAAAAAGGCAATCAAACACTTATCTCTGCTTCATGGTTGGCTAGCTAAACCTATATATAAGTGTATTAATAAGAGCG
>NZ_JAUOPP010000037.1:0-30493 GCF_030547765.1 Colwellia sp. 6_MG-2023
AAGGACATCAAATGATGTCCTCTAAGTAAAGCAAATGAAACAATATGTTTATAAAATCGGGGAGATTCAAAAACTGAGGCCAGTATATTTTCCCCGGTTATTTTCAGCAAACGAAATGATTTCACTCGATAGTTGAATTATTTTAACCCATTAAGGTGGAGTTAATATTTTAATGACGATTGAATACTTATGGTTAACAAATTGAGAAGCCAACATTAGGCTTAGTAAATTAGCGAAAATATTTGGTTAACAGTACCTAATGAGTCATATTTAATTCGTAACTTTTGGTTGGTAATTTTTAAGATAAATAGGATGTAGTTGAGATGAGGTTATTGTTAGATAAAAAAAAGGACATCAAATGATGTCCTCTAAGTAACGCAAATGAAACAATTTTGTTTATAAAATCGGGGAGATTCAAAAACTAAAGCGAGTATATTTTTATCTACTGGTCTCATCAAACGAAATAATTTCATTCGATAGTTCAATTACTTTCATTTGTTTGAAATTTATCCATATCATTTATGTTATAAAATCCTCCTTTATCAGCTGTAGCGCATGAAACCGTTAAATTGAATTCAATGTAAATTGCAGACATTTATTGTCACTAATCACTTGTTTTATTGAATTTTTAAATTTGTGAATGTTTTGTGATAATTTAAGGCGAAAAACACGCTACCCTAATACAAATTAATTTTGTGAGTACTTTTAATGAATCACCACTACTGGGTTATTGTGAGCTTTGCCATTTTGTCTGTATTAAAATCTGATGCTGTGTCGGCTTTTGACTTTGACTTGAAATCAATACGAACAACTATTTCAAATCCAAGTACCAGCCATACGTTAATATATGATGATTTGGCTAGGAGCAATCAAAAAGCACTGTTTATGTTAGAGCCTGTAAACAATCAGCGAGTGGGGGTGTTTTTTGATATTAACGACATTGAAATTGGTTATTCAGCTGATATTTTTAATGATGACGTTGAAACAAAAACACAAGATGTGCTGCTTTCATATAGAAAATTTAAAAACTCTAAAATCACTTTTAACTATCAAACGCTTGAAGGGTTGAAAAGCACGGCTAAAAATTTAAGCGGTAATCAAACAGAACAAATTTTCTCGAAAAATACACGGTCAACTAAGTTTGAGCTGTCTGGGCAACACAATTTTTATACTTTTAATAATAAAGAATCTTTGTTTGAGCATTTTTTTCTTAACAGACCAAAGCTAAGTAATGAGTTTGATGTTGCGCTAAGTATTGTTGGTGCCTGGTCTTTTAAGCATGTATCTCTAGAAGATAAAGATAATATAGTGTTTCAAGCTGATTTTTTAAATTCATCTGCACCAAAAGCCACTAAATTAACGTCTAATTCGTATGGAGTTAGTGTTGGTTCACTCTTATCATTTTCTTTACCGCATAATGTTCATGTATTTGCTGAGTACAAAGTAGGTAAAGGGAATATTCGAAATATAGATCCAGAGCTCGGTTTAAAAGATTCGGGTGACGAAAGAGTCACAGCATATGGCGGTGGTATTTCTTGGACCGCAAGTAATAAAGCGTTAATGGTAGTACTACGAGCTTGGGAACAAACAGGTAGACATATAGACACCTCTTTTGGTGATTTGTCAGTGATTAAGTTTTTTTAACCTTTATCACTGAGGCTATCGCATTTCTGTTTTTGATATTTACACATTAACATCATTGTTTTATCTAACGGTTCAGCCCCTTTAAGTAACGCTTTGTAGTTTACGATGAGTTGTTTAATAACAGTTGCATAGCGCTAAGGTTAACGGTAGTTGAATAGGGAATCCCAACGTTGATCTAAGTGCTTTTTTGCTTGCTCTAAAGGCAGTGCTTGATATTTATCACCCTCAATAGTAATTAACTGCATACGCTCTAGCTTTGCTAGGGCATCAGATATTTCAAAGTCTAGCTGGCAGTTGTATTTATCTTTAAACCAGGTTTCAATTAAGTCATCTAGCTCTGATGACGTTAGTCCTTGCGTATTTATGAGTAAGAAGGTGTAAGCGATTAATGCTTCTTTAAAATCTTCATCTTCAGCTGCATCAATTAAGGTATGAAAAACGCCAGCATTATTATCTAAGTTTTTATAATAAAGATTATCTGATAAGGCTTTCATAAATTTAATTTTTCTATTTTTAAATTTACTCCATTCTTTAAACACAAAGCCAAAAAAAACCGCCATACCTAGGCCAAATGAAATAATATGTTGCTGCGTCATCACGACAGATTCAGCACGCCAACCTAACCAAAATGACAGTAAAGCAGCGAGTAAAATAATAGAAGCACCAAGTTTGGTTACTAATACCACTGTGCCGCCCACTAAAGCTGAAGCGCCAATAATAACTTTATCTATCCGGCGCATCCTTACTTCACTATTAGGGAATAGCATTTCTAAATCAGCTTTTGGCACATTTTGAAAAAGCTTTATTATGGTTGAACTGGGTTCAAACCCTATTGGCTGTTTGTTTTTTTTATCAAAGTAGGCTTTATTTTTAAACGTAATGTAAACCGCGACACGATCGTAATTGGTAAAGTTAATTGTTTGTTTGCGAAGTCCACCAAAGGAAGTAATAGTTTCGCTCTTTTGTGACTCGCCTCGGCGATAAAATACCACTTGTTCAAAGTCATCAAATTCTACTTCTAATCTAACTTTAAACAATGATTCTTCAGTGAGTGCTTCTTGTAAGTCTTGGTCAGTGACCTTTTCAAAGTTAGCTGCATTTAGAATTTCAGCAAAGTTTTCAGCAAAAACTTTTTGGCAATGTTCACGTTGCTCTAAACTAAGATTTTTTAATTGCTGAGTATTGGTATTTGGATCAAAAGGGGCGTAATTATTTTTTAATGACTCAAGTAATTCGTGATAATCAAAGTGGGTAACACTTGATAGAAGCTGGCAAAACTGCTCAAAGGAAAGCTTAGACTTTTCATCAGTTAATGCTTGAGAGCACATTTCAATAATATCTTGTTTTCTAAAAGGGATGAATCGTTCGTTAGCCATAATATAAAGTTGTTTTAAGTGAATGATTAGAGATTAAGGTGATAGTAAAATATAAGAATAATGGAATAAAAAAGGGCGTCTAAACACCCTTTAATAAAAATTATTGTTTATCTTGAAGGCGACGTTTTTTAAAGTCAGAGTTTTCTTTCCATTTAGGCCAGTCATTATTTGTGGCCAACTCGCTAACGATATCAACAATTAATGAAATATCTTGTTCAACACCACCTAAAGACCAATCGCTAGAGTAGTCATCTGCTTCTTTGTGATATTTATGTGCAATATAATCAGGATCAGTATCACCAAGGCTCATAAATAACAAACTTGGTACGCCTTGTTTAGCAAATGAGAAGTGGTCTGAGCGGAAGAACAAACCATTTTGAGGTCTAGGATCAAGTTTTACTTGGCGTTGTTGTTTCGCGGCAGCTTCTGCTAAGTAATCTTCCATCTCTGACATGTTTTTACCATATTGTAATATATAGTCGACACCATCTAAGGCGTTCATACCGTCAATATTCAATAGGCCAACCATCTGTTTTGTAGGGATGATATCACCTCTGGCAAATAACTCTGAGCCGATTAAACCGGTTTCTTCAGCGGTAAAATTAACAAACAAAATAGAGCGTTCAAATGGTTTTATTTTGTGTTGCTCTTTAAGTATTCGGGCAATCTCTATTGTGCCTGCTATGCCAGTAGCATTATCAATTGCGCCATTATAAATTTTAGGGCCAGTGGGTGTTTGCTTAGTGCCAAAATGATCCCAATGCGCACTGACAATAATATATTCATCTGCACGAGTTGTGCCTTCAAGTAACGCAACAACGTTATTTGATTCTGCATGCTCTATGGTGCTATTTAGCTCTAGATTAGCGGTTAAATTTAATGGAATCGCTTTAAAGTCTATCATTAACGCTTGTTCTTTCAATGCTTGATAATTTAGACCTGCTGCAGACATCAGTTTTTCGGTTGCATCGTAATGTAACCAACCCATAATAGGTAGTTTGCTACTATTATTAAATTCATCAATTAAGGTATATTTACTACCTGTATTTGAACTTTCTACTACGCTCCAAGGATAGGCTGCAGGTGCAGTTTCATGGATAATAAGAACCGCTTTTGCGCCTTGTCTTGCCGCTTCTTCATATTTATAAGTCCAGCGACCATAATAGGTCATGGCATTGCCGGTAAATAAAGAATCGTTTTGAGTGGCAAAGCCGGGATCATTAACTAATATAACGACTGTTTTACCGGTAACGTCAATGTCTTGATAATCATTCCATTGGTATTCTGGTGCATTAATGCCATAACCAACAAAAACGATCTCAGATTCAACTAAGGCTATTTTTTCACTGATTTGTTCTGTACGTGCAGTAAAATCTTTACCTGCCGCAAATTCCAAGTTGCCTATTTTCAGCACCATAGCTGGGTCTGGCGTTAGTTTTGCCATAGGCACAGGCTGGAAGAATTCACCGTTGACACCACCAGCTAAACCAAGTTTTTTATATTCTTCGGCCAAATAATTAATAGTCAGTTCTTCACCAATAGTTAAAGGACCGCGACCAGCGAATTCGTCAGATGCAAGCGTCTTAACATGTTTATGAATATTATTAAGATTTACCGTGTCACTATGAGAGGAGAATATGTTGGTTGTACATGCTGAGATAAAAAGCGATAACCCTATAAAGCTTAAGCCTATGTATTTGTTAGTCATTATTAAAATTCATGTTATGGAAAGTTATTAATACTATAAAGCACTTATAGGCACTAGAAAACTAAATTTTTCGTATATAACAAGCTTTATACATATAGGCATAAAGCTTGCTTTTGCTTTACTAACGTCAATTTTTTGTTGAAGCATACAATGATTAATAATATTAATACTTATAGTAACTTATTTAATGCTAGCTCTTCTGCATCTACAACTACTTCTGAAATAGATGAAATTATCGCTGCTAATAAGCAAGAAACAATAACAACAGAGCAAGCAGGGGAGAGTAATTCAAACTTATTTTTAAGTAGTAGAGCACAAAAAGTTGATTCATTAAGTCGAGAGTTTTTTAATCAAGGTGGACTAAATTTTGATGATATAGATTTATTTAAAGAAAGAGCTTATGAGTTAGGACTGATTTCTAAGCAAGATTACTCTCGTTTAGCAGGAACTGCTTCTGCAGCATCAGATGCAAGTGAAGCAGCAGATAATGCATTACCGAACCAAAGCTTGGTCAGTTATATTAGTGATTTTTTAGTGCGTTTAGATGAACCAGACTCAACTGAAACCGATATCTCAGATGAAGAAAGTAGTGATGAAGATAGCGACGCACTTACCGAATTAATACAAGCGTTATCAACGGCTAAAACGATTTTAGATGATGTGGAATTGGCCAAAACAGATCCTGATTTTAAAGAGTCTTTAACAAGTACGCTTGCTTTACTTAAAGAGACAATTGACTCAGATTCATTTGATAAAATACCACTTGACGATAGAGCAGGCTTGGCTGAAGTATATAAAGCGGTTGATATTATAGACAAAATATCACCACAAAGATTGAATAATGATAAGCTCAATCAATATATAAAAATTGGTTTAGTGTAGATATCAGTTAGGTTTAATAAAGTGAAAGTTGTTTAAGTGTGGCGAAAATTAAGCTAAATAACAGCTATCTATTATTGGTTTTGCTATTAACTTTGCTATTAACATAATACGACTAATTTAATCGTTATTTATTACTTCCTTATTTTCGCTCTGTGAGTAATCCTCTATTAGTGGCTTCCCTTATTATTAGTTATGTGAAGTGAGTAACTATTGGTGCAGAATAGTGACTAGCGTCTGATTGTGCTTAATTTGAGTGCGATACGTTGCTATATATTAACGTATTTATTGGGCTCGCGCGGTGATATACGAGTGGAACAATTCTTGCTGTATCAAACTATGAGCTGCAGAGATAAGGATTTCTCTAACAAGGCAGCTCATCTTATACCAGTTTCATTAATTAAGTGAACAAATTTATACGTAGAAAAAATTGCCAAATACAAGGCATTTATTTCAATAACTAGTTGTTCTAATTATTAAATAAATAACGATGTAGTTGGTGATTTCAGCAAGTAGAAATGATCACATAGTTAGTGAGATTGGTATTACTCAATAAATGTTACTAGGCTAATGGGATTCTTTATGTATAAATCACTCCTTTATTTATTACTACTTTCTACCTCTATTATTAGTACTCAAGCTTGGTCTGATGATAAGCCCAGTAATTTGACTGTTGATCAAGTAATTGCGTATTTAGGCCTTGAAGGCCACGTTGAAGGTGGTTTTTACCGTCGTACCTATGAAGCTAGTAACACAGCGAAAGTAGCCACGGAAAGTGGAGAACGATTTTCGATGACGTCAATTTTTTACTTACTAAGTGCTGAATCACCGATAGGGCATTTTCACCTTAATAAGTCAGATATTGTGCATTATTTTCAATTAGGTGATCCAATAAAATACTATCTTATTGACCCTGAAGGAAAGCTTAAAACTGTTGTTATGGGGACAAATTTGGCAGCTGGTGAGTTACTACAACTAACAGTGCCTGGTGGTACGTGGAAAGCATCGAAAATAATTGAAGGTGGTAAACAGGGATATTCATTAATTAGTGAAGCGGTATCACCTGGATTTGATTTTGCAGATATGACCCTAGGTTATCAGGCGTTACTTTTAAAAATGTTTCCACAACATAAAGAGATCATTTTACAACTAAGTCCATCTGTTTCCCCTGAATCACCAGTATCCAAGAAATAACGATTGTTACTAGTGATTCAAGTTAACTTAATGTGGGAGCTTTAACTAAAGCGCCTTTTTATATCGACGTGATGCTAAACCAATCATACCTAATGCAAAAATAGCAAATGTAGATGGCTCTGGCACTGAAGTAGTTGAAACATTACCGTTAAAAGTGACTTCGTGTAATGCTATTTGACTACCATTGTTATAACCAAACCGAATAGCATTTCCGGTTACCGAGCCAAAATCTACACTTACGTTTTGAGTAGTCGCTTGATTATTCATTATGCTTAAGGTTAAGCCTAAATCACCAGTCGTACCACTAACTAAAGTTGTCCAGTTATTACCATCAAACACTTCAGCAAAAAATGGAGTTAATAAACTGTAATTTCTAGATATTAATAAATCTAAGCCACTGAAAGTAGTTGTTTCGACAAAATTATAAGTAAATGCATGGTAGCCGAATGTAGACCAATTATATATACCATTTACTTTACCTGTATTACCCGATGAAAATTCATAACCATCAGACAATAACGTGTCAATTTCGCTCAGGTCGGCTGTATTATCGACATAACCCTTTGAACCAGCTAAGTTCCAATTGGTGTTACCCCAAGTAAAAGATCCATCAATATTAGTTAGTTCATAGTCTGCAGAGTTAA
Organism: Colwellia sp. 6_MG-2023; assembly: GCF_030547765.1. NCBI lineage: Bacteria > Pseudomonadati > Pseudomonadota > Gammaproteobacteria > Alteromonadales > Colwelliaceae > Colwellia > Colwellia sp. 6_MG-2023. The sequence continues at coordinate 7,446 of NZ_JAUOPP010000037.1, forward strand.
TAATTCCTGCGCTAGATAATGTACTTAATGCTAATAATCCACTTGTAAAAATAACTTTTAATAATGTAAATTTCATTTGATCGCCCTTACTCATATCGCTTAATTGTGTCTATGATACTCAAGGCGAAAAAGTTAAAATATGGCTAAACTGTCCTATATTCTTTTTTATTAAAATAATTCTACTGTAAATGACTAACATTATTAGGGGGTTGTCTTCAAGCCAAAAGCGTTAAACAGCCTAAAGTCAGTTGATAAGGTTAGCTAGGGTTGGTTGAGGGGAATTGTACCATCTTGAATAACAGTTAATGGCGGCATAAAAGGAATGTTGATATCTAGTTTTGTTTTTAATTGATAGTTAATGCCTTGGTTTTTATTTTTCATAAGGGCACTTATTACTTTGATGCCTTTTAATAAGCTAGTTGAAACCGGCACCATAAAGCGTGATTCACCGTAAGCTTCCGTGGTTGGAATATTTTTAGCTACACCATGGGCTAGGGTTTCGTCTGCTACGTTCAGTTGGTAACTAATACCATTTAGTGGCAATGCAAAATTATTAGGGTTAACTAACTTCAGGCCTATTTCAAAGTTCTGCTCGAAGCCGGTAACAGGCAGCGCTTTAAAAGAAACTATTTCAACACTTGGCTCCTCGTAGGTTAGGTTCATAGTGGCGCAGCCAGATAACAAAAATAAGGTCGCTATGAAAAACAGGTGTATTGGTAGCTTTGTCACTATAGTCATTGTTTGTCCTCAGGAATTAATTTTTTTCAACTTATCATAATACCAATCTCACTAGCTATGTGATCATTGCTACGTATAAAATTGTTCACTTAATTAATGAAACGGGTATAAGACAATAAATTATAACATAGGAGTGATTAGTACTCCTTTATTAGGTTATACCAATCTCACTAACTATGTGAGCATTTCTACTTGTTAAAATCACCAACTACATCGTTATTTATTTAATAATGAGCACAACTCGTTATTGAAATAAATGCCTTGTATTTGGCAATTTCTTCCACGTATAAAATTGTTCACCTAATTAATGAAACGGGTATTAGTTAGATTATTTATAAAAAATGAGTGTAATGAACCCTTGAAATTTAAACTGAAACTGAAATTTTTTAAGCCACGCTTAAAGCTTATTCGATTTAAAGCGTGGCTTAATTGACTCAAGAGCTGAGTATTATTACTTGTTGTTAACGATTATTGTCGCTTGTGTTTGACCGTCCACAAATGTGCTAATTCTAAAGCGATTGTTGCTGCGGCTAACGCGGTAACTTCACTATTGTCGTAAGCTGGCGCTACTTCAACTACATCCATGCCGATAATATTAATACCTGATAAACCTCGTAAAACCTTTAATACTTTATCTGTACTCATGCCACCACATACAGGCGTACCTGTGCCAGGTGCAAAGGCAGGATCTAAGCAATCAATATCAAAGGTTAAATAAACCGGCATATTACCCACTCTGTCTTTAATTAATGTTGTTATTTCATCAACACTTATATCATTTGCTTGCATAGCATTTATGACAGAAAAACCGTGGTCTTTTGATCTGTAATTCGTGCGAATACCTACTTGAATAGATTTATTTCTATCAATTAAGTTTTCTTTAGGCGCATGATAAAACATAGTACCATGATCATAACAACTACCATTGTTGTATGTATCAGTATGCGCATCAAAATGTATCAGTGCCATAGTGCCAAACTTTTTTGCATAGGCACGAAGTATTGGCAAGGTGACAAAATGATCGCCGCCTAGCGACAACACGGTTTTATCCGAAGCAAGCAACTGGCCAACAGCCGTTTCTACTTGCTGACAAAAGTGTGCCGAATCGCCAGGAGAAAAAACCAAATCGCCAGCATCAACAATCTTACAATGCTTTAATAAGCTAAAAGGCCACGGAAATCGTTTTCCTTCCCAAGCTAAATTTACCGATGCTTGCCTAATAGCGGTAGGCCCCATGCGGGCGCCTGAACGTCCCGTTGTTGCCATGTCAAACGGTAAGCCTAAAATTACAATATCGGCAGCTGATTTTACCGGGTCTGTAACTAAAGGCTGGCGCAAAAAGGTCATTGCATTTGAGTAAATAGACCCATCGACCTGATTAAAAATATTTTTCATTATTTGTCTCTAAAAATATAGACGCTACAAGTGTAACCTTTAGAAATCTTCAAGGTAGGTATAGCCTTTTAAGCCATCAACTAACTCTTTAAATATTTCATCACCTTCACTTTTTGATAACCTAGCTTCGATAAGATCGGCATAAGTTTGTTGAAATAATTTTGCATCTAAATGCACATAATTCAGCATGTCTTCAACTGTATCACCTTCATTTATTTCGGTAATTTCGGCTTCACCATCGTCATTTACAACTACTACTGCGCTATGGGTATCACCAAATAAATTATGCATGTCACCTAAAATTTCTTGATATGCACCGACTAAGAAAAAGCCGAGTAAATATGGCTCATCTTCTGTCCATGCTGGTACAGGTAAGGTGTGTTCAATACCTTGTCCGTCAACATAGTGATCAATGGTGCCATCAGAATCACACGTAATGTCTAACAATACTGCACGTTTTTCATGGTACTTTTCTAAGTTATTTAATGGTAGAACCGGAAATACTTGATCAATTCCCCATGCGTCTGGTAATGATTGAAATAAAGAAAAGTTCACAAAAAATTTATCTGCTAGTTTTCCTGTCAAGTCATCCATTATTGGGCGATGGAAGCGGTTTTTAGCATCCATTAATTGATTTAATTCATAACACACGCGTAAATTAATTTGTTCAGCCCAAGCACGCTGAGTTAAATTCAACAGGCCCATTGAAAATTGGCTATGTACTTCTGCTAAATCACTTTGTGTGTCGTGATAAATTTCAATTAATGCGCGATCATCGTTACGATCGTTTAATTGTTCTAACGAATGCCACATATTATTTAGTAAAATAGATTCATCTGGTATCGGTGCTTGTATGTTTTCTGGTTCATATGATTCAGCACCAATAACATTAGAAATCAGTACTGCATGATGCGCGGTTAATGCTCTACCTGACTCTGAAATAATCATGGGCATTGGTTGATCATAGCTTTTACAAATGTCACCAATAGTGTGAACAATATTATTGGCATATTCAGCTAAACTATAGTTCATAGAGTTATGTGATTGGCTTCGTGTTCCATCATAATCAATAGCTAAACCACCGCCAACATCCATACATAACAAGCCTGCACCAATACGGCGAAGCTCACAATAAAAGCGTGCCGCTTCACTAACACCTAACCTAATGTCTCGAATGTTGGCAATTTGTGATCCTAAATGAAAATGCACTAGCTTTAATGCATCAAGCATATTTTCTTGTTTGAGAATTTTAACAACGTTGAGTACTTGTGACGCTGATAAACCAAACTTTGATTTTTCACCACCACTTGCTTGCCATTTTCCTTTGCCTTGTGATGCTAAACGCACACGTATTCCCAGGCGAGGTTCTACATTCAACTTTTTAGCTTCGGCTAAAATCATTTCAAGTTCAGACATTTTTTCTAGCACAATATGTACTTGATGTCCGAGTTTCTCGCCGATTAACGCTAAACGCACGTATTCTCTATCTTTGTAGCCATTACAAACAATAACCGAAGACACTTTTTGAGCCATTGCTAAAACAGCAAGCAATTCAGCTTTACTGCCAGCTTCAAGCCCCAATTGAGTGTATTCTTTGTTATGTTGGCTTGCCAAAATTTCATCAACAACTTCTCGTTGCTGGTTGACTTTAATAGGGTAAACCAATAAATATTTTTGCTGATAATCATATTCATCTATTGCTTTATTAAACGCTTCACATAGGCTATGAATGCGATGATGAATTATTTGTGGAAATCGCACTAAGGCGGGTAGTGTTAATCCTTCATCTTCAATCATTTTAGCAATACTATTTAAGTCTACTGTGTGCTCTTGATTATCAACTTTAGGTGCAACATATACCTTGCCTGCATCATTGATTCCAAAATAGCCCTGACTCCAATGACGTACGTTGTAATGTGCGCGTGCGTTATCAAGATTATCTTTATTCATTCGTTTTCCTTTAGCCTTGCCATCTAATAATAGTAAGGGAATTAGTCATTGGTAATTGGGGCGAATTAGAATTTAACAGCCGTTTAATGTCAAACAAAAAAAATGATTATGAATAACCATTATTATTGATTAGTACGAGATAGCAGACCGTGACAATATTTAGAATATTAAATTATAGATGAAGAAATACCATTGATATTCCCTTTACGACTTTCTAACATCTCAATTGAAAGCTTACTGGTTGGGCCAGTAATGTCAGGTTTTTTAACAGTACTACTTTTTCGTTTTTTGTTAGAATTGTAACCAATTGAATTAAAATGCAATTGTTCTTGTGGCATGTTTTTTGCTTTACCTTGTTCGAGTGTAAATATAATTAGAAAGGAACAAACATGAAATTTAAGGTTTTAAATACAGTCGTTGCAGGATTGATAGTACTTGTTAGTGGAGCAGCTAATGCAGGTATAATTAATTGGACTGATGTGCAAAATAGTACTGATTTTAATGATGTACTTGATGTCGGTACTACAGTTGAAGCAATTAATGCTACAAATACAAACTCTGGAAGCGTTACGGTAAATGGTGTGGAGTTTGATAATTCTACTGTTTTATTATCTAAAGCTGGTTTTGTTGGCGCGTTGAATGGTGCATCAACAAGTGATGAAAGTTATGATAATTTCTTAAATAGCTTTGATTATGGAAATGGCTCAGACTTAACTACATTGACTATTGGTGGCGGCAACTTGATCGAAGGCGCATCTTATTCTATTCAATTATGGCTTACTGATTTAAGACCTAAAAGTCGTGAGATGTATTTTGATGATAGTAATGGTAATAGTTCGGTATTGAACGCTAGTGGAAGTGGGCTTGGCCAATATGTTATCGGTGAGTTTACTGCAACAGGTGATACTCAAGAGCTTAGTTTAGATGCTTTGAATTCTGCTAATGCTCATATAACAGGTTATCAAATTAGACTTTCTGATGTATCAGCAACATCAGTTTCAGAACCATCGACACTTGCTATTATTGCATTAGGTCTGATGGGATTTGCTTCTCGTCGTTTTAAGAAAAAGTCTTAATAATCCTGTAAATATTTAGATTTATAAAAACATCAATTGTAATGGTTGGTGTTTTTTTGTTTCTGGTAATTGATAATATTAACTTTCCTAAGCAACAATAGTACAGGGTACTTAACCTTTTATTAGCTCATCATTTCAATGCTTATTAATATAGTAATATGTCTTAATATAGTAATATGTCATTAAAACAGCTATACGTTAAATTTATTTTTCAATAATCTCAGAATAAAAAAAACCTCAACACTTCTGCTGAGGCTTTGTTCATAGAGCTGCGCAAGTAAATTTAACGATGAAGTTAGGAGAAATAGCTGCTAGAGAAACATTTATTAAGCCGGGTTCAGGTTATTTAGCCTGAGGGTCTCTAGCATTACCAGCGGTTAAGCGGCTAAATGTTACCTGAGTATAGTCGCCATTTTCTTTATCAGTAGCCCAATCACCTGTGCCTGGACATGCTGGATAACGAAAGCTAGGATCGTCTTTAGTGCTGCATTGATTGTACGCACCTGCTTTAAAGAAGTTTGCGTCGCCCGTGTAACCATTTGGGTGATCACGTTCATCAACGTTGCCGTAAGCATCTATATTATTAGTTAAATCAATAGCGTAATTTACTTCTTTATGACGAGCTGTTGTAAAGGTTAAATACATGGTGTTTTCATATATATTTACTTCATAACTAAACTCTTCATTAAGTGCAATACCTTCATCGCCAGGATTCGAAGTATCAAGCCATGCTTTACCCCAAACAGGGTAAGCAATATCTGTTCTTTGAGGATTATCTTTTTCTAAGTTCAGTTCATAAGTCCAAAAAACAGAGCCATATTCATGATTTGGTAGCTTTTTATAATATATTTTTAAGGGTTCGTTACCGTAGCCATAACCTTCACCTTCTGCGATCCTTCTGGGATCTTGTGATGCATGAACTTGGCCTACAACGACTGAAAAGGCGGTCGGCTTATCAGCATATTTAGCTCTTTTTGAAACATGATTAACGTTAAGTGTTGCTTGTAAATTACCACCAACTTGTGCAAATTCACTCGCCTGTTTATTTGCTTTTAGAGCGAAATTATTAGCAATGGCATACTTCTCACCTTGCTCACCGCCTAACATATGATGTAATTCACTACGAGTATTCGTGGAGTTTACCGAGGTAATTGCTTTATTTGGCGCGGCAAATACCAAGTTACCATCCTCATTTATATAAAAATAATCAGGGTGCTGGTAGGTTTGTAGCTCTTTTACTTTAATTAGATCAACGACACCGTCGTTATCAACATCGGTAGGTGTGTTTATTTGCCAGTGAGTTAAATCGAATTTTTCAGCAGGTAATATAAGGCGTTGCTCATGGGAGTCGCTAGCAGTTCCACAGCCGGTTAATAATGTACTAAACCCTAATGTACTAAACCCTAATGTACTAAACCCTAATGTACTAAACCCTAATGTACTAAGTGTTATTAAACTATAAGGAGATAATTTTTTTATTAAGTTCATAATCTATACTCTATTTATTTATCGTTAATTTTTATCGTTATAGAAAGTAATCTAAAACATTTTTTAAATAAGTGTTCTGTACTGTAATCAAGCTACTGATCAATCTTTTCATTCACATGTAAGCGTTCTGATATAGTGTTAATTATTTCATCAGGGGAGGGCTGTATATCAATTTTCCAACCATAATCTGGTAATTCAAGCGTTGCTAATTGTGAGTTTAATAAGGCCGAATTAAAGAAGTGTCCTGTTCGTGAATCTAAGCGATCTATAAGTAGTTCGCGTGAACCATGCAAAATAACCCAATATATTTCTTCTTTGTATTTCGACGATAAGATCTTTCGATAAGACTCTTTTAATGCAGAACAAGCTAACACAGCACCACGATTGGCTCCCCATAATGCTAACTCAGTGGCAAGTAATTCAAGCCAGGGCTGTCTATCGTTATCATTTAAAGCAATACCATCTTTCATTTTTTTCACGTTAGATTGCGGGTGGAAGTCATCTCCGTCAAAAAAAGGCAGCTTCAATTTATCTGCCAATAGTTTGCCTATTGTCGATTTACCTGTGCCTGAAACACCACAAACAATAAATATCATTCTAATGCTCCCTATTGACCCAGTAATGCAAGAATGCCGTTATAGGAAATAACTACTGAGAATAAAAGTGCAAAACCCAATACTAGATTAAGTAAATAACCCGCAGCATGCTTACCCATTAACTCTTTTTTGTTGATCATCAATATGATCCCAAGGATCACTAAAGGAAGCACAAATACATTAAATACTTGCGTTAATAATTGTCCTTTAACAGGATTAAAACCGAATACAGGGATGGTTAGGGCAAAAATAGCGGCGATACCTGTAATGATTCTAAATTGTTTCGATTGAGTGTCGAGCTTACCAGAGCGATAATCTTCTATTAATAGTGGTGCGATTAACATACAAGGAAATACCGAAGATAAACCTGCAGCAAGTGTGCCGAAGAAGAATACGCTAAGCGCTGCTTTTCCTGCTATTGGCTCTAAAGCACCAACCATATCAACAACAGCGGTTACTTTTTTACCGTCGTGAAATAAAGCGCCTGCGGCAACAGCCATCACGGCTGCGCTAATAATAAATACTAAGACAGCTGCTACAATGGCGTCTTTCTTTTGTTGTTTTCTGTCTTCAATAGTCCAGCCTTTTCCTTGAATGAATAAAGGTCTTGAAAGAAATGTAGCTGCGGCCATGGTTGTGCCTACGAAAGCTGCAACCATCATTTTTCCGCCCTCTACGTCAGGTATAACAGGTATAAGGCCTCTTGCTACTTCGACTGGTAAAGGATGAACTACAAACAGTGATAAAATGAAAGATATGCCCATACAAGACACAAAAATAACCAGGATCTTTTCAAACAGTGAGTATTTCCCAATAAGCAATATCGCATACATGATGCTGATTACAGTTACTGCAATAGCTAACACAACGCTATACTTGTGAGGGATTACATCAGGAAAGTACATGGCAATCATTTCAAAAAGAATATTAGCGGAAATCCCTAATATACCAACCAATGAATTCCATTGGCCAAAGGACACTCCTATAATGATAAGTATCGCCATAGGCTTGCCATATTTAAGGTGTTTTTTAAAACTGTAAAGTGCTGTTTCACCTGTTACTAAAGCGAAATTACCATAAGCATAGATAAGTACGCCTGAAAAAAGACAACTGAGTAGCAAAACCCATAATAATTGCATTCCAAAAGTACTGCCTGCAACTATCATCGCGGTAACGCTACCAGTACCTATGGTATATCCAATTGCTAAAAACGCAGGTCCAAAACTTAAAATATTTCTTATTAATGCTGACAACTTTTTCTCCCCAGAAATTTAAACTAATTATTATTCGTGTGTAGCTGCTGCATACAGCTAGCTTGTTATTGAGCTCATTATAGTTATTGATTAAATATTTTTTATATACTAGTACCCGTCATATCATTTGCGGGTTTATCTCTATTTATATAAATTTATTTTATAATGCTTTATTTAAAAGCCACTTTCTTCTGCCATTTTTACTACACCCACAGTAAGAATAATATTAGCGAATCGACGTTGTTCACCGGTTTGAATAATTAGTGTTGTAGTTGGTTCACGTATTTGGTCGTAAAAAGCCCAACGCTCCATTGTATTCCAAGTTACATCTCCTAATAATTCCTGATAACTCTGATGGATTTCTGCATCTGCTTCTTCAGGTTTCTCCATAACAATAGCCCCCTGAATAGGACAAATTTCTAATATGCCTTCAAGCACGGTTAGTGCATCTAAAAGCCCTGGGCGAAAATTAAGGTGGACGGTTGTTGAGTTAGCTCCTGTCATAGCACCTACTGGTAAGTTACCATCAGCAATGACAACTTGTGCAAAATGACCTGATCGCGCTAGCGCTTCCAAAATTGTAGGGTGTATTACCGCTGTTTTTAGCATTGTTTTATCTTTAGTAAAGTAGCAAAAATAATAAGGCTAGATCTAAATGATCTAGTCTCAAGAGCGTTGTACAACTATTACATGTTGTAGACGCCACCATTAATATCTAGTGTAGCTCCGGTAATAAAACCATCATACTCTGATGCTAAATACAGTACTGCCCGCGCAACATCATCAGCATTACCAGCTCGTTTAATTGGAATACCTGTAATGGTTTCATCAGCTGATGCTTTTGTTGTATGTGTATTATGGAACGAAGTGCCAAGGATGAGCCCTGGAGCTACAGCATTTACACGTGTACCTTGAGGCCCAAGTTCAGCAGAAAGTGCACGCGTTAAAGTAAGGATTGCGCCTTTGCTAGTAGAATAGGCTAAAGAGCCTGGATGACCACCTTTACGCCCAGCAAGTGAAGCTAAATTTACAATACTGCTGTTTTCATGCTTAGCAAGGTAAGGCGATGCAGCTCGCGTAACGAACATCATTGAAGTAAGGTTAATATCCATTACTTTGTGCCAAAACTCTGCGTCCATATCACTTAATAACCGTCTTGCCACAAGAGAGCCTGCATTATTAATAAGTATGCTTAAACCACCTAGGGCTGCTACCGTTTTTTCAACCATTGAATTTGCATCGGCTTCTGTGGTTAAGTCGCCACTTATCGCAATAGCTTTTTGTCCTTTGCTGATTGCATATTCAACTAATTTGTTAGCAGTATCAGCACTAGTAAAATAGTGGATAGCAACGTTTGCTCCGCAATCAATAAAATGTTTTGTGATCGCTTCGCCAATGCCTTGCGCGCCTGCGGTTATAAGAACATTTTGTTCTGTTAATTTCTTGTTCATGTAATTCCTAAATAGTAAGGTCGTTAATTTTAATCATACTTATCATGTTGCCTTTACTTTCATATAGATAAAGACAACATGAATAAATTTAATATTCATCAACTATTTGTAAGTAACGTTTTCCGCTTTATAGCCACTATTGTTAGTTTGTATTTTTCCACTATTTTTCAAAACCACATCTTTGATTACTGTAACTGGCTCGCCGTTGGTTAAGAACAGTTCAAGTGGTGCACTGTTATTCCACGTTGTATTTGAAATATTTAATTTTTGTACACCATGAAAATACATTGAAGCGCCAGATCTATGGGTTGGGCCTTTACCAACATTCGTTAGGGTGTTGTCTTTAACCGTCACCATTGGTCCAAAGGTGCTTTCATCAGTGCCGCCGCGATAAACTGTAGCAACCTCTTCTTTAATATCTTTGAAGGTGTTACCTGAAATAGTTAAATTTTCAACGCTATATACGCCTAAATCATCTACTTCTCGGTTCATTTGAAGAATAGCGCCGGTAATATTGCTAAACTCAGAATCTAAAATGTCAATGCGATCTGCAAAAGTGCCCGCATTCGCTTTAAAGAAGTAGAAGTAACCATTCACATCAAGATCTGTCACCTTGATATTACGTACTAGTAAGTTGTAATTAATATTCATTGAAGTACTACTTGTGCTAATAATGCTATTACCTTTGTAATCTGGCGATTCAGCACCATCAAACCAAAGGTTCTCAACAGCTAACGCGCCACCATTTTCAATATTAATAAAATTAGGCTTTTGTGAACGAATAATAGGTTTTTTACCTTTAGCCGCCATAAGTGTGATTGGATGACGCACTTCAACAAATTTTGTTAATAAGTATTCACCACCGTTTTCTAGTAATAAAACATCACCAGCTTTACTTGCTTCAAGTGCTGTTAAAATAGTATTCGTTCCAGATTTCACCTTGATTGTATCGCCGCTATTAAATGCAACTGATGTTTCATTTTTAGGATAGTAGTTAGTACCTACTTCGTCTTTAGTTACAGGTAACTTAACTTCACCGAAATTAATTTTATCCAATAACGCTTTAGAAGGAGATTTAAGGCCATATTTATTAACGGTAACTTTGTAAGGCGTACTAGCAAAACCACTTTTAATTGGTGTACTTGCTTCTTCGTTTAAATAATTACCTTCAAAGTTAATGCCTGACATATCGTCATATAAGGTAAATGGTGAAAGGTTCGACTTACCTAAAATGATATTGCCTTTAAACTCAGATGTTGAAGGTGGTGCTGAACGCTCTTCATCTGCACCTGCGCCAAGCTCAATATAATCGCTATCGATAACGATATTGTTATTCATTGATGAGTCGATAACCGGGTCGTAACGGTTTGGTGAAGAGTTTGGCACACCATTCATAATAACTAAGGCACCGCGTAATCTTTTACCGGTTAAGCCATACATGTAGTTATTACTTACCGATTGGCTTTCATTGATAATTCTAATACCACCAGTGTTAGGTTTATGATTTCCTAGAAAATAATTTCCTTCTACTTTTGTGAAGTGGCCATGGCGCATAGTAAGCGTGCCTTGGGTTTCAAAGAATACGTTGTTGATTAGCGAGTTGCCGCTTGATTTGTTCGATATGATTTCGTGTTCACCGTTAGTACGGTCAAAGTAATTGTAGCGTGCTGTGGTATTTGAATACTCGCGAGAAAAGTGGCTAGTGCCAATACGTAAGGTTTCACCACCATTTGCGCCAAGTATTTGTCTTGGCCCAAAGTAGTTGTATTCAATAATATGATTATTTTTACGGCTGGCTTCAGTATTCATTCTGACAGCTAAAGTAACTCCTCGATTCCTTTTATTAATTAGGGTGTTATGATCAAAACGGTTGTTTTTACCATACATAGCGACCCAAAGATCAGACATGGGACGATCAGTCGTACTAAAGTTATCGATGACGGTATTCGTTACTCTTGAGTTATTCGCTAACTCATCATTAGCGGTTCTAAAAGAAAGTACCTCACCTGTAGGTGTGTAGCCATCTTTAAAAACTAAGCCTGAAATTGTAATGTACTCGCCTGAAAATGCTAGATTAGAGCGACCCGTTATAATTACTTTACCTGGTGTTTGCGCTTTTAATTCAACTTGTTTGTTTGGTAAACCTTTCGCTTTAAAAATTAATTCTACGTCAGACCAAGTACCGTTTGCGAGAATAACTTCACCGCCAGGTTTAACGTTAGCAACAGCTTTATCAAACTCTTTTATGTTCTTTACCAGTTCAGCGTTACTTATTTGCGAATAAGACAATAGCGCAAAAAATAATATAAATGGATAAAAATGTATTGGAGAGTTTTTTAACATATTTATTCTCTTAACTTTAATTGTTTCTGAAAAAATATTGCACCACCGGTTAATTGAAACAGGAGGCGGCATTATTAATATTTGAATGACGTTAACAAGGCCCTATTTACGATAAGGCCTTGTAGTATGAATTAGAACTTAGCACGTACACCAATAGTGAAACGGCGATCGGCTTCACTGTATAACCAGTTGCTACCGAGTTCTGTTACTTGACGGATTGGTTCACCAGTTAAGTTAACTGCATTTGCTACCACGGTAATATGCTTATTAATATCGTAGCTAGCAGATACATCGAACTGACCGCGTGAGTCTCGATAATTGTTACCTAAGGTTGGATCAAAGTATGGCGAATCAGGATCAGTACGGTTATATACGCCTGTTGCTAATTGACCTACAGGGCGTACACGTTTTTCATCTTGAGTGTCTAGGTATTTGTCACGCCAGTTATAGGCTAAACGAACTTGGTAACCTTCATGTTCCCAGTAAAGTTGAGCGTTGAAAGTATGATTAGAAATATCTTCTAATGGATTTCCATTAGGTTGTTCACTGTCTGCATAGGTATAGTTAGTGCTAACACCTAGACCAGAGAAAATACCGGGTAAAGAACTAAATTGTTGTTGATAAGCTAATTCTAAACCGACTATTTCGCCGTCACCACCGTTTACATCTGTATTAACCACTATTCCTGTTAGGCCAGCATCTCTTTGACCTTCAACATAGGCAAGATCTTGAGTTGAAGTTGCATAGGTAACATTAGCTTGGCTTACACCCGCAGAATCAAGAAGACAAACGTTTACATATTCGGTCACGTTTTGTCCTGTAACCGTATCTGAATCTGCAACACAAGAACTACTACTTACTGTAAAAGAATTTACATCTTTGTAAAAGATTGCGGCGGAAACAAGACCACCTTCACTAAAGTAATGTTCAAAAGACAGGTCGTATTGAGTTACTCGGTAAGGGTCTAGTTGATAAGAGCCTTGGCTACCGGTTACTAAAGAATTATCAACATTTAATGCTGGGCTTAATTCACCAAATTCAGCACGACGCATTACTTTTGCAGCAGCAAAACGAACTAGGCTCTCGTCCGATAAGTTATATGTAGCATTGATACTTGGTAAAAAATCAGAGTAATCATGTTTAGCCGATTGATCGTAAGTATTTGACGTTAAATCTGTAGTGACGTAACGTGCACCAATAACCGCTGATAAATCACCAAAGTCTAAACTAACTTGCGTATATAAGGCTTTTGTTTCTTCTTCTATTTTCGCATAAGAGCCAGTGTTACGTACCATGTTATCGTCAAGTGTACCTGTTAACTCGTGACTGCTTCCTGCAAGCATTTGTTGTACTTTGTTGTAAGTGCCATCAATGTCATAAGCTAATAATGCACCATCATAAACATAATAATCAGTTAAGGCGTTATTACCTGAAATACCACTTTGCTCAAATGAGTTACTATGGTTAATTGCTTTAAAGCCACCATAAGCGCTATTAAAATCACCTACCCATGTTGGTGTGATTACACCATCATAAGAAACACTGGTTTGAAGATTCTTAAGTTCGCTACCGTTATTTCTTAAGTCATATCGGTCAAGTTCATATTCGCGATCAGTTGTTCGAATACCTGCCTTGATTGATGAGATAAACTCTAGGTTACTGAATGGTTCAGCGTATTCTACGTCGAAACGGATCGCTGTCTCTTCGTTATCTTCAAAGTATCTTTGGTGAGTAAATTGGCGAATAGCTAAATTATTAGGATCTAGTAATGCATCTTCATCAGAGAACGAAATACCGGGGACTTGGTTGCCATCACCCGTCATTGTAATCGTAAATAAATGTTCTGTGATTGTTCCATCAGCATCATATTGTTCACGAGAAATAGGGCGTAAGTTAAATTCAGAATTACTACGTAAAGATTCTGATTTAGCGTATGAAATTTCACCCGATATCTTTAATTTGTTTGTTACTTGAAATTCGCCACCTAGTGCATTTGATATTGATTCATTGGTGGTGAAATCAGCCCAAGTTTTAGGTTGAACAAAAACGCTACCTGAGCCAAAATTATTAAGTTGACCTTCAGCGTCACCATAAGCGTTATCAAGAATTAAATCGCTATAGTCTTTACTGTCGTTAAGTACAGAATATGCTTCTTGGCCACCATCAAGTTCAGTTGCGTTAATATCTAAATAAATAAAGCCATCTGTATCTTTAGGTGCCCATTGTAGCGATATTCCGTATGCAGTACGCTCTCGCGTTTCAGTTTTTTGTTCAACTGTGTTTTGGCTTCTCACTAAGAAATTACCGCCTGCATTGTTTGCTTGTTCACTGATACCATCACCATCTAAGTCAAGCTCAGTAGGCGTAATAAGGTTCATAAATTCATCGCGACGTAATTCACGATCTTGATAAGCGAAGACAACAGATGCGCCAAAAGTACCGGCATCATTTAAGTCCCAGTTAGAGCCCGCAGAGATATTAAATTTAGGCGCTAAATTTTCGGTTTTGTCGGCATATTCACCATCTAATGATAAAGCTATTAAAGGTTCGTCTAATTCTAAAGGACGAACCGTTGTCATATTAATGGTACCGCCTAATGCACCTTCAATCATTTCTGCTGTTGGTGATTTTATGACTTCAACAGTTTTTAAGAAGCTTGATGGGAAGTCGTCTAAACTGATGCCTCCACGGCCACTACCAGAAGTAGATCGGCCATTTAATTCAACACGATTTTGAGAGATACCACGAATAGTGACTGATTCACCAACGCCGAAATCAGTGCTAATTGAAACACCGGTAACACGCTGTAAGGCCTCTGCAATATTATTGTCAGGTAGTTTACCTATATCTTCTGCAACAATGGCGTCTACTATGCGTGAATCAAAACGTTTTTGACGAGCTGATTCTGCAAGACTTCCAAACAGACCTCTCACTTCAATAACTTCAACTTCATTTACGCTTTGATTTTCTAGTTGGGTCTCTTCCGCTGCATATGTTGGAAAAGTTAACATTGCTGTTAAAGCGGCACCAAAGATCGTTAAATTTTTGTTTTTATGCTGGCATTTATTAAATACAGCACTAATTTTGTTCAATTTCATTGAATTCCCCTTGATAGCATATTACCACCTGTCATTTTTTATTTATGTTTACGCAGGTTGCATACTTATTTTTAATGTATTTTTATTTGTAATATATTAGGATTAAATCTAATATACTAGATAATTTATAATCTATTTAAATTAAAACCGCAATAGTTTTTTACCAATTACTTAAATAGCAACTTACCAAGAAGTAGAGTTTTGGTTTACCAGAGAGTTGATGTTGGTAATGAAACTAAAGGTTGTAGGCAACCAATATGCAGTTAATATTAAAAATTTAGAGAATTGATACTCAATATTATTATGATTTTATTTATCGAATAATGATGAGCTTTATAACTTATTTACTTATTAAAATAGCTGTTTTTAGAACCATGGTGATGCTTTTAAAAATGGCTTTCACTTGCAAAGATACTAATATAAAGTGGATAATACACTTCTTAAATAATAGAACCTTAGTCATGTAATGAATAAAATTGATTTTGAAATTAAAAGTATCGACAACATAATAAATGCTTCTTGCGTGACAAAAGAGGGAAGTTTAGTCGATCAAATTTATTCAGTTTTACGTAAAAATATTATTAATCTTTCTTTGCCTCCTGAAATGCCTTTAGTAGAAAAAGAAATAGCTTCAATTTTCCAAATTAGTAAAACTCCAGTGAGAGAAGCGTTAATTCGTTTAGCTAATGATCGACTGGTTAATATAGTTCCCAAAAGTGGTAGTTACGTTACATCGATCAGTTTAGAACGATATTTAGAAGCGTGTTTTATTCGAATTACTTTAGAGAGTGCTTGCGTTAAGCGACTTGCCGAGCAAGGGATAAGTTTGTCTCAACAATTAAAATTAAAGTCACTGATTATTGAAGAACAGCAAGTCAGGGAAAATAAACCAAGTAACGATCATGAACTGATTTATTCACCCGCTTTTAAAATTAATGAGTTATTTCATCGAACATTATTTGAATCTGCTGGTATTTTAGGGGCATGGAACTTACTTGATAGCTCTAAAGCTGAAATAGAAAGAGTTTGGCATCTAGAAAAAAGGGTTGGCGTTAGAAGAGCTTGTGATGCAATTTCTGAACATTTCAATATTCTAGATGCGATAGTCCAGCGAGATCCTGTAGCTGCAGCGGCCGTTATGACAGATCATATTGGTGACGTTGATGGTGAGATAGATATTATCTCTAAAAATCCTATGTTTATTAAGTCTATAGATGAATTCAATTCATTGATTAGCGAACAAAGAAAACGCCGTGGTGCAAACAACTTTAATGGGAAGCTTTTAGTGGGCAACCGCGTCGCTTTTTAATTTACCTTAGGGGTAGAATAAAAAAAACCTCAACATTTCTGCTGAGGCTTTGTTATTTAAGTTTGTGTACAAACTAACTCGATTAATTAAACTTAGTTATTAACCAATCTTTATTATCGCTAAAATACAACGTACGAATTTCATCTTTACCTTCAATATTAACCATATTGATTTGTGTAGGCCAAAGGTCGCGTAATGTACCATTAAATAACTTCAATCCATCCAATCCTTTTGGTATCGCTGTTTCTTGATACACCCAGAAAAACTTACCTTCAATTTCATAGCCTACGGCTGTTAAAGGTAGTTCTTCATCAGCTAAAGTGCGTACTAAAAATTGCTTAGCAACATAATCAGCAAATTGCTGTTGTGTTTTCTTGAGGTTAATGATGTCAGCATTCTTATCAAATAATGCTTGCACTGCATGCTCAGTGTCATGCATGTAAAACCTGTGCGATACCTCTAGTTGACCTGAACGTTTGTTAAACGTAACGGTTGTTTCAGCAGCTTTTTGTTGGTGCGCAAACGCTAAGTTTGTAGAAACAATACTCGATATCGCTATTAAGAAAACCGCTATAAAAATGATTAAACGTTTAGACATTAGTTGTCCTTCTTATCTTCTGTTTCATCATCTTCGTCAGTTTTAAGCTCTGTTTTAATATCTTTCATGATATCGCGACTAACTTTAGCTGTGCTCTTCTTCGCTTTATAGGCTTCAACACGTGTTGGAATAATTTGACGTGGGTAGTGGTTATTTTCTACGTCAACATCAGCCGTTTCCCAACCTGGATCAACAGTAACACTAACCAATTCTTTGTCGTTATCAGTCACAACAAGTTTACTCACGTGTTTTGGTGTTCTACGCCAAATTTCAGCAGGTATGTACTGACTTTCTGTTGAACCATCTTTATAGGTTAGTTCTAAAATAATCGGCATAACTAAACCACCAAGATTTGAGAACTCTAATACATAATAGTTTTTATCTTCTTTTACGGCACGTTCTAGTGCTTTAAGTTCCCAAGGCTTTAAACCCTTTAAGAATTTTTTGTACTTGTTACGTTCTTTATTGGTTACGGTGAAACGGTCGTTTTCGTCATAAAAATCTGTTACGTCAGGATTACGGTCAACCCATAACTCTTTGCCTTCTGCTTTGTTACGCTCAACAAATAATGAAGAAGGTTTATCGAGTTCGATTTGGCGTAAACGGCCGTAATCAATATCCGGGTTATGAGTATCTAAACGCATTTTATATACTTTATCTATTGAGATATCTACATGATCTGTAGAGTAGAACCAGCCGCGCCAGAACCAATCTAAATCAACACCAGATGCTTCTTCCATTGTACGGAAAAAATCAGATGGGGTAGGGCGTTTAAACTTCCAACGAGTAGCATATTCTTTAAAAGCGAAATCAAATAACTCACGACCTAAAATAACTTCTCGTAAAATGTTAAGTGCAGCAGCAGGTTTTGTATAAGCATTAGGACCTAAACGTAAAACGCTATCAGATTGCGTCATAATTGGTACCTGGTTTTGAGACTTCATATAACCAGTAATATCACGAGGCTCAACACCCCATGGAATTGTTGGATCCCATTCACGCCCAGCAACACCATCTAAAAAGCTGTTTAAACCTTCATCCATCCAAGTCCATTGACGCTCATCAGAGTTAACGACCATTGGGAAATAAATGTGACCTACTTCATGAATTACAACACCAATTAGGAAGCGTTTTTCAGCTTGTGAATAAGTGCGTGAACCATCGTCTTGTAATTCAGTACGAGGGCCATTAAAAGTGATCATCGGATATTCCATACCGCCTACAGGACCATTAACTGATTGTGCTGTTGGGTATGGATAGTCAAACGAGTAACGTGAGTAAACTTCCATTGTATGGACAATAGATTCCGTAGAGTACTTCTTCCAAAGATCGCCACCTTCTTTAGGGTAGAAAGACATTGCCATAACAAATGGCATATCGTCGCCACCTTGTTTATAACCTTTAGCATCCCACATAAACTTACGTGAAGAAGCCCAAGCAAAGTCACGAACATTGTCAGCTTTAAACTTCCACGTTTTGCGCTTATTAGTACCTTCTTTCTCGTTTTCTAATGCTTCTTCTTCCGTAACAATAAATACAGGACGTTTAGACGTTTCAGCTTCTTCTAAACGATTACGTTGTGTTTTTGTTAGTACATCTTTAGGGTTAGCTAATTTACCTGTAGCACTTACGATATGATCTGCAGGAACGTCAATTTCTACTTCATAGTCACCAAACTCTAGGGTGAATTCACCACGACCTAAAAACTCTTTGTTATTCCAACCTTCGTAATCTGTGTAGGCATGCAGGCGAGGGAACCACTGTGCAAGTAAGAAGATGTCGTTACCGCCTTCGCGTTCGTCTTTTTCAAAGTGTTCATAACCTGAACGTGCCGATACCGCATCTTCTTCAACAATGTTGAAAGCGAAGTCGATAGAAAATTCAACATTAGCGCCAGATTTTAAAGGCTTAGGTAGGTCGATACGCATTTGTGTACCAACAACAGTAAAGTTTAACTTCTTGCCTTTACTGTCTTTTATGGCGCTGATCTCATAGCCTAATTCGTTATCAGCCATAAATTGTTGGCGACGTAATTCACCTAAGCTAATTTTTGCTGGTGTTTGTGCATCACCTGTTTTGGTGTAAGGACCTCGGCGACCAACACCACCAAAGTTGTTTGCCATATTAGCAATAGAGTCATCTTTGAAGATATTTTGATCTAACTGCACCCATAAATACTTTAATTTGTACGGAGAGTTATTCTGGTAGGTGATTTTTTCACTGGCTGTTATACGACGTTTTTCTTCATCAAGTGACACTTTAATTTTATAGTCAACTTGCTGCTGCCAATAATTTTCACCCGGTTCACCTGCGGCATTTCGGTATACATTTGGGGTAGGAAGTACTTCCTCTAATTGACGAAATTTGTCTTCAAAGTCGCCTTTGCTTTGTTTAATCGCTGATGCATTAACAGTTGAAGCTATTGAAAGCGGCAAAATTAATGCAGTAAAGATTTTTATAATGTTAATGTTAATTTTCATTTATCCATTCTTATTTTGTTGTGTTGAATTAATACAGTGAAAAATAGGGGAGCTATTATCACTCATCTGAGAAGTTAATATAAAATTACGAGTAGTTTATGGTGTTATCTTTTCTTGCAAAACGTAATTTTTTGTTTACATTCGGTTGTTTTTATTCGACTAAATTAACCTATTGTCGGTGGAGAAACCGCAATAAAAGCGAATAATTTTCATGTTACTGAAATACTATCATTTTAAATCATGGCTACTACAACTTAGTAAAGAGTTGATGCGTTTTTGTCCAGAACTCGCTAGATATTTGGTTAATAACATTAGCTTCGGCATTGATTAGTATCGCAAAACCTATATCTAATTCAGGTGAGTAACCAATATCGGCCCGAAAGCCTTCTACCCAACCTGAATGATAGATAATTTTTTGCTCATTAAGTTGATAAATGCGCCAGCCGTAGCCGTAATGAGCATCAGTTAAATGCTCTCGCCAATACCTTCTACGTAAATCTTTTTTGGTTTTTATTCTTGGTGTTGTAATTTCACTTAATAATGCTGGTGATAAAACGTCAGATTTATGCCCCAAATTTGCTATAAGCCATTTGGCTAAATCGGAAATACTGGAATTAACCCCTGCGGCAGGTGCCACTTTATAAAAATCAGGCGCTACATTTACAGTACGCCAAATATATTGCTTTAGCCTTTTTCCTTGCTTATTTTTTTTGTTGGTTAAAATAGTTTTTCTTAATATATGAGGCTTAGCTGTATTTTTAAGTTCTTGAAAAGGTTTTATTCCAATGGAGCTGTCGTTCATTTTTAACGGAGAGAATAGTCTTTCAGTTAGTAAAGTGGAATAATTTTTGTTTTGACTACTTTCAATGGCGGACTGTAATAGTCCAAAAGTGATATTTTGGTAGCCGTAACATTTGTCTGGTTGGCAAATAGGAGTAATACGATCAAAACGACCAATAATTTTATCCATGCTCCAGTTTTCATGAAGCAAATTATCATAAGCATTCGGCATTAAACCACTAGAATGGCTGAGAATATGCTTTAACTGAATTTTTTCTGCTGCGCCTTCTTGCGCCAAAGAAAAGTTGGGTACATATTTAGTGATGGGATCTGATAAGTCAAGTACATGTTCTTGTGCAAGCATAGTGGTAATGGTGGAGGCAAACGTTTTAGATACCGAAGCTAAACGAAATATAGTATTGCTATTAACTTTTTGTGATTTTGCTTTATCAATATGGCCAAATGTTTCTAAAGAAACTATATTATTATTTTTTACAATGACATAAGCGCCACCAGGAATATTGTATTTTTCAAGCTGTTCAGCAACATGCATTGAGAATCCCGGATTAAACTCTTTAAGTGGATCGGCATAAGAACATGACATAACAAGAGTTAAAAAAAGACAATATATCCGAATCAACACAAACCCCTTTGATAAAATTAATTTTTTCTATAAATAAAACAGCCCCAATATTTTTGTGGATGACTGATATGAATGGTACCAATTGACTGTCGGAGTCTAACTCTTAATTACAAGTTAGTTGCTCTACAAATTGAGCTTACTAGTTTCATGAGAACGTTTGCAATAATTATGTTTACTGCATCAACTACCTTGATATTGAAACGATATTTTAATCTCAAATTATATCATGATATTTAAAGATAATAATCGCTTCTTTTGTCAGTGTGCTTTGCATATAAGTATTCTGACCTAACATGAACAACTTTTAGACTTCTGACAAAGTTTATAATTTTGAATATGAGCAAAAGCTATAACTATGGCACCTAAAGTGGTTAATCCTTTTTCACCCATCTCACCAAGGTAACTTTCACCAAAGAGTAGTGCGGAAGCTAGGATAATAAGCCCCAATCCACCATATAATCCAATCGACATTTTGTTATGTTTCTTACATCCCATCGTCAGAGCGTAAATACTTATAGGCAATACACAAATAACCATCAATGTATGAAATATTTCTTGATCCATCGTGGTAGCAATTACCGTTGGCAACAAAACTGTTACTAAAGGAAGTAAAAGGCAATGAGCCAAACATAATACAGATAATGTAATTGCAGATTTATCTAAGGAGGCCGAGACAGTTTTCATTTTTATAACCTATATATTTAAAAGTAGAATTGCTTTTAGCAATTATTATGTGCTGAAAGACAAGTATTGCAGGTACCGTTTAACTCAATTTGTGGTGATGATAATTGATAGCCAGTTTGTTCAGCTTTATCTGTTAAATCGCTTAAATTATTATTGGTATTATTGTTTAATTCATCAACACGTAAGCATTTCTGGCAAATTAAAAAATACGGTAACTCATGGGAAGACTTGCAACCAATATGAGCACAGGCTACATATTTATTGGCGATGTTAAGTCTATGCGCTAATTGCATTCTCTCTAGAAACTCTAAAGTTCGATAAGCTGTCATAGGCAATAACACTTCATTAAAGTGAGTTTTAAATGCTCCCATCAACTCATAGGCAGACAGAGCTTTGTCAGTTATTAACAATAGTGTTAAAACCTGTCGACGTTTCTTGGTTAAGAGAACATCATGTTGCTTACAGACTTTTGCTGCTAATTTTAAGTTGGCTTGTATTTGAATATCTTGGTTCAATGAAATCTTATCCTTGTATTATTTTCGTCAAGACTTACAGAGTCATGTTCATAATAGCCAAATGATATAGCGTAAGTTTTATGTTCAAAATTAAACAGTGTTGTAGTTGGTGTTATTACACCTCACCTATAGATATGTTATAACATATCAATAGGTGAGGTGTAAACTATTAAGAATATTTTATATTGAATAGAGTTATATAAGGTTCTGATGTTATGAGTGACATATCTAAGGCTCTTGAAAAAGATGGAGGGATGTTTTGCACTTTGCTGGAAGAAAGTAGCACTCGTTAAGAATCATGAGAGCAAGTCAAACAATTTTATACGTAGAAAAAATTGCCAAATACAAGGCATTTATTTCAATAACTGGTTGTTCTAATTATTAAATAAATAACGATGTGGTTGGTAGTTTTAACAAATAGAAATGATCACATAGTTAGTGAGATTGGTATAGATCAGTAGAATAGTTTTTATGAATGGTGCCGACTGCCGGAGTCGAACTGCCAACCCTGCTTAGCTACTGATTTAATCATACCAATTCCGATATTTTTATGATCTAATAAAATATCAATTTCAACAGTTTTATGATCTAATATAAGCTCAGACGAGGAACTATATATGGCTCATAACTTAGCAAAGTTAATTTCATCAA
>NZ_JAUOPP010000038.1:0-24192 GCF_030547765.1 Colwellia sp. 6_MG-2023
TCAGTCGCCTGTTCTTATTAGGCGAATAAATTCGCCCCTACGGTGATGTCGATCACCTTCGTCTAACAATGTTTTTTGTTAGGGCGTATGTAGGGTGAATGTAGGGGCGACTTCAGTCGTCATTCTGAACTTGATTCAGGATCTCAAGCGTTATGCTTCGTAGTGTATGGATTCGCTATCCTACGTACTATTCAACCACACGCATGGGATTCCGTATTAAGTGACCAACGGAATGACGTGTTTAAAACTTCAAAGGTAAATAAAGAGAGAAAAGAGTTGCCGGCATAGGTAATTACCGGCAGAACTGATAAATTATACTTTAGATACTGGCAGCGTTAGGTATCGAATAGAGGCCACGTTGCTCACTGTTTTTGCGCTTTATTTCTTCTAATGCTTTAGTTTCAGCTGCATCAAAGAGTGTATTAATAAGACGGTTGAAATGTCCATGCATTGCTTGGCGTGCTTCTGTTGAGTTACCTGATTCTAATGCATGATAAATAGCTTTATGTTCAGCTAATGTCTGTTCATTATCGCGACTACAAACACTATTATAATCATCAATAATAGCAGGTGTAGAAGAGCGTAGATCCCATAAATTTTTAACTGATAAAATCATGGCAGCATTACGAGTACTCTTCGCTATAATGCTGTGAAATTCTTCATCAGCAGCAGCAATGTTTTTCTCGTTTTCCATATCAACGAGTGTTTTATATAGCTGTTTTAATTCAGGTTCTGTTATCGTCGTTGCGGCAATAGCAGCAACTTCACCTTCAATAAGTGCACGGGCTTGAGTTACCTCAAATGCATTTACTTTTTCAGCAGCACCAGCAATATTATCAGACTCAAGTACATAAACACCGGATCCTGTTTTTACTTCAATACGGCCTCTTACTTCTAACGCAATAATAGCTTCTCTGATAGTTGGTCTACTAACATCAAAAGTTTGAGCGAGTTCTCGTTCTGGCGGTAAACGACTTCCGGCAGAATAAGTGCCCGAGTCTATAGATTTTTCTATGTTTTCGACAATACGCCAAAACAGCCTGCGATTGCTCATAATGATTCCTTAACAAAGATTATAATGACTCATAAGAGTTATCTGTCCCATTATGATAGCGATTTATATGGCTTTTGGCAAAAGCAAATCGGTAATTATTTAACAGTATTTGTTATTTTTGGTATAAAAAAGCGAGAAAGTTACTAATAATATTGGTATTACATGCTTTAATATTTGTAATTAAATTGGTAAGCTAAGTTGGTAAAGTAAACTGGTTGACACAAAGGTGGTTAATTGGTTATATTTAAATTGATTGCAAACTAATATAATCAGAAAAAATAGTAGCAAAAACTTATAAAATAAAACACATGAAACAAATAAGCCATTAGGGGAGATTAAAGGTGGAATTAAATAAAATCAGCTCGGCTCTTAAAGCTAGTAATATAGTAAATAACAGAGGGAAAGCCGCATTACTTACATCTGCTTTTCTGACATTACTTAGTGCACCAGCTTTTTCTGAAGAAGCTCAAGCAATAGAACAAAATAAAGCTACTAGCGCAGCTGAAGCCACAAAGAAATCCGCTAACATTGAGGTGATTGAAGTCACAGGAATGCGTGGAACTATGACGCGTTCACTTAGTGAAAAAAAGCATAATTCGGCAATTGTAGATGCTATTGCTGCTGCAGATTTTGGTGATTTACCTGGTCTTTCTTTATCTGATGTAATTGAAAATGTATCAGGCGCTTCAGGTCACCGTTTAAAAGGTAGCCAAAATGAAATTTCAATTCGTGGCTTAGGCTCTTATTGGGGCTACTCAACCTTCAATGGTCGTACTATCACTAATGCTGGTGCTGGCCGTGCTGTTAATTTTAAAAAATTCCCGTCTAATTTAGTTGATAAAGTTACCATTTATAAATCGCAACAAGCGAATTTAGTTGAAGGTGGTACTTCAGGTACTATCGATGTTGGCTCTCTTCGTGCAGTCGATTACGGAAAAAGTAAAACCACGGTAGAAGCACAAGCTGATTACAATGACTATTATACTGCGGCTGATAATCAGTCAGCGTGGGGTAATAAGTTCACTATTTCAACAGTACATAGCTTTGAAACTGATTCTTTTGGAGCAATGGGTTTTAGTTTAGGTTATGTCGAAAGTAACTCTGCTAACCCAGAAGAAAATTATGGTACAAGCTCAACATTAGCTGCTTGTAGCTTTAGGGCTGCAGATGGTTCACCGCTTACCACTAATAATGGTGATAATGAGCGTTGTGGTGATCGTGACTTAAATAGCAGTAATAATAACTTGCCTGATAATGACTCTATGGTAAGTCCTGGTCGTTCAGCTGATTTGGTAACTTTAGGTCCAAATGCTGATCCTGAAAGATTTGGTGTTAATGGTGCAGATCACTTAGCTAAATTTGATCCAGATTCAATCTTTTTTATTCCAGATGATTCATATTGGCGTACAGGTACTGATAAAGATGAACGTCGTAATATCGTTGGTACTTTTCAGTGGGTTCCTAATGATAAATGGGATATTAACTTCGATTATGCATACTCGCATTTAGAGTATACTGAAGATCGTATGGAGTTAGCCCAGGAGCGTGGCAAAAATTTAAATGTTGATACCTTAATTATTGGCGATAACGGCACTTTACTTTATGAAGAAGGCGAAGGTAAGTTAACGCTACAAGGTGAAAATCGTAATCAAGTGGATAAATACGATGGTTACGGTCTTAATATTGATTTCACACCAAATGACAACTTAGTATTATCGTTTGATGCTTCTTATTCAAAATCTTACCGTTACCGCTTACGCCAACGTGCCAAGTTCCGTCATGAATCAACAACAGCTTATTCATTAGATTCAAGAGGCACTGTACCTAAATTATATCTTGGTGATAATGAGCAAATTGAAAATGCTAATTTCTTCTATAAAGCTGAAGGTGGTGAGTTAGTTCGTAATACCGATTATGCTGGTGCTGCATTTGACGTCAGTGATATGGCGAGCTTTGTTGGCTCTGATGGTGGTGCTTATTTAGAGTATGGCCGTGAAAATGATGAGCGTGAAGATGATATTTGGGCTGTGAAGTTCGATACTCAATATTCTTTTGATGATTACAAAGTTATTTCATCTATAGAAATGGGCGTTCGTTATTCAAGTGAGCATTTATATGATTATTCAGAAATAGCTACCGCGTTAGAAGTCGATACCGGAGAACGTCGTCCTATTGATGATAACTGGAATTCAGATGATCATGTAGATAGAGATGGCGCTAATAACGACTTTGATAGTTTATATCCTGAAGAGCATGCTGAAGCAACTGCTAGAGCACAAGCTTGTGGTGATAATGGTCATAGTCTTGAAGGTTTCTTTGGCTCTGAAGGTGGCGCTGCCGATGCAGGTAACTTCTTAACTTTTGATTCTCAATGTATAATCGGTGCGTATTTAGGGCAAGTAGGTTTTAATACCCCTGAAGGCAATAATCCTGATGTTGGCTTTTATGATATCGGTGAAAACCCGAATCAAATTGATGGTCAGTTAGTTGATGTTACAGAAAAAACCGCTGCTGTATACATGATGGCAAATTTAGACACTGAATTTGCAGGATTACCGGTAACTGGTAATGTAGGTGTACGTTATGTACGTACAGATACTGATTCTAAATCTTGGGGCGAAAAACCAATTCTAACGCAAACATTTAATGAAGATGGTGTTGAGCAATGGAGCTATTCTTTCGAAACGGCTCAGTTGTTTTTAGATGATTCATATGATGAGTGGTTACCAAGTTTAAACCTTACTTTTCATTTAAATGATGAGTGGTTACTAAGAACAGCAGCGTATCGTTCAATGTCACGTTTTGCTTTGAATGCTATGTCAGCAGGTCAAACAATTACTGATTGTAACTCTGCAGATACGAGTGAGAGTGCTCAATGTGGTGGTTATGACGAGCAAGTAGTTAGTGCGACAGCTCAAGGTAACATGATGAAACCATTTACCGCGAATAACTTTGATTTATCGTTAGAGTGGTACCCAAGTCTTGATATGGCTGTTACTTTAGCCGGTTACTGGAAGAACTTTACTGGTGGCACTAATTTAGTGATAGAAAACCGTGTACCAACAGTAACAACTGTAAGTGCTGATGGTACAACGAATGAAGTAGAATATTCACAGTCGATCCCTTATAGCGTAAACCAAGTCTCAGATGATGAATCGACAATTAAAGGCTTTGAATTAACCTTCCAAAAGCATTTCTCTGAATTACCAGGTGTTCTTAGTGGTATTGGTATAAAAGGTGCGTGGAACCATGCCATTTCTGACTTTAGAACGGAAGAGCCGGCAAACTGGGGAATTAGCCCAGATGCAAACATTATGGGGTTCTCTAAAAATGTTGCATCAGGCTCAATCTACTGGGAAGGTGATAACTTATCTATGCGTTTAATGTATAAATATCGTTCACGCTATTTCCAACCAAATAATTTACCTTTCCCTCACAAAAGTCACCGTTGGGTCGAGGATAGTGATTATTTAGATGCGGCTATTAAGTATAAAATTAGTAGCAATGTCTCAGTATCATTAAAAGCACTAAACTTGTTAGAAGAAGCACAAGTTATGACTCGTGGAACAGGAACAGTCTCTGATTATTCTTATTCTGGTCGTAAATTCTTCTTTGGCGTAAAAGCAAGCTTTTAAGCCTAATCTATAAATATATCTAGTAAAAATGGAGTTCTCTTTGCGTTAGGTAATTGAGAACTCTACATTTTAAGCTCTAGTTTTTGAGGTAGTTATGAACAAGTCTAAACATTTCCCACGTGTTATTTTTTCAACTTTAGTGATCTTAAGCACTGTTTTTTGTCAACAAATTATGGCGAAATCATGGGTTGTTAAATCGCAAGTTGAATATAAAAGTGCGCTTGATAAGTTATCACCAGGTGATGAAATAATTTTGTCTAATGGTACTTGGAATAATTTTGAAATTCTATTTGAAGGTGAAGGAACGAAAGAAGAACCGATCACGCTCAAAGCAGAAACCAAAGGTAAAGTTTTTCTTACTGGTCAATCTAATTTGAGATTAGCGGGAAAGCATTTAGTTGTTAAAGGTTTGGTGTTTAAAGATGGTTATACACCAAGCAACTCAGTTATCGCATTTAGAAGTACTAAAGATAACTTGGCCTACCATTCACGTGTAAGTGAAGTGGTTATTGACCACTATAACAATCCGGATAAAAGTGAATCAGATTATTGGGTAGCTTTGTACGGTAAGCACAATCGTTTTGATCATAGTCACCTTGAAGGAAAACAAAATAAAGGTGTAACAGTCGCTGTACGTCTTGATAGCGAAGAAAGCCAAGAAAACCATCATAAAATTGATCACAATTACTTTGGTCCTCGCCCTATCTTTGGCTCTAATGGTGGTGAAACATTACGTATCGGTACAAGCCATTATTCGTTATCCAATTCATTTACTGTCGTTGAAAATAACTATTTTGACCGCTGTGATGGTGAAGTAGAAATTATCTCAATTAAATCAGCACAAAACACGATTCGTAATAACGTGTTTTTTGAATCAAGAGGGACATTAACGCTACGTCATGGTGATGGTAACTTAATTGAAGAAAACGTGTTTTTTGGTAATGGTGTTGATCATACTGGCGGTATTCGTGTCATTAATAAAAATCAAATTGTTAGAAATAATTACCTTGAAGGCTTAACTGGTTATCGCTTTGGTAGTGGTTTTACGGTAATGAATGGTGTTCCTAACTCTAAGATTAATCGATACCATCAAGTGAATAATGCACTAGTAGAAAATAACAGTTTTATTAATGTTGATCATTTGCAATTAGCAGCAGGTAGTGATGCAGAAAGAACGGCAGTACCAATTAACTCTACAATGCAAAATAACTTAATTTTCAATGAGAATGGTCAACAACCTTTTACGTTATTTGATGATGTAAGTGGTATTGCTTTTAAAGGGAATATTGCTAATACCCTAGTGGATGAAAAAATTGCATCAGGCGTTAAACAAGAAAAAATCGCACTAGCACGTGCTGACAACGGTTTACTTTATCCTGTCAATAAAGCACTTGCGGCTAAAGGAGCTAAAAAGTCTCTAACACCAACGTTAAAGTCGGCAACAGGTCCTAGCTGGTATGCTAAAAATGAAGCATTAGTAGCTTTTGATTCAGGAAAAATCGTACAAGTTAAAGATGAAGCTGATGCTTTATTTAATGCCGTATTAGTTGCCAATGAAGGTGATGTACTTGTATTGGCCGATGGTCAGTATGATGTAAGAAAAATGATCGACGTAAATAAAACGTTAACGATTAAAGCAAAAAATAAAGGTAAAGTAACAATAACTTTTCAGCGCTCAACGTTATTTCAAATTTCTAATGGCGGTAGTTTAACACTCGATGGCTTAAATATTAGTGGCATGAATAGCCCTGATGCTGCAGGTAATACGTTAATTCGTACGCAGAAATGGGGTATGGTTGATAATTACCGTTTTGTTTTACGTAATAGTAATATTAGTGCACTTGATACTAACCATTCATTTCATTTCTTTGATTCAGGTAAAGGTGCTTTTGCAGACTATATTGAGTTAACCGATAATAACTTTACACAGGTTACTGGTGATATTCTTCGCTTAAATAAAGAAATTGAAGACCTAGGTATTTATAACACTGAGTATGCCATTTTAAAGAATAACACCTTTAAAAATGTCGATGGGGCTTTAGTTAACTTATATCGTGGCGGTACTGATGAAAGTACATTTGGTCCTCACCTAGAAATGACAAACAACAAGATAGAAAATAGTGGTAAAGGAAAACGTAATAAGTCTGCTGCAAGTCTTTATTTACATGGCGTACAAGTTGTAAATATCGACACTAATACTTTTAAAAACTCAGCGCCTATTATTATTGAACATACTGTTGGCGAACCTAAAACGTTGATTAAAACCAATACGTTTAACAACACGACTTCACCTAGCGTACAAGAGTTACACGCTAAAGGCCCACATACTGCAGTGTTAGTTAATAACAAGCAATTATAATAAGAGAAACCTATGTCTATATTTTCTAAAATATTAAATGTAAGACCAGTAGTGTCTGTGTCGAAGAGTTGGATGGTAGCATTGGTTGTGTTAGCAAGTGTTAGTGTTAACTCGTTAGCTATTGCCAAAACAAGTCCTAACTTAGTGATAACTACAGCTGATGTTGAAAAAATGCGTACAGCTATTACTCAAGAAGGGCAGTTTAAGCGCACTTTTACCGCTAAAAAATCTTCTGTGGATGAACAAATAAAGCAAGAGATAACGATACCGTTACCAAAAGATGGTGGTGGTGGTTATACCCACGAGCGTCATAAAACAAACTACAAGTTAATGTATGATGCTGGTGTGATGTATCAATTAACAGAAGATAAAAAATACGCTAATTATGTGCGTGATATGTTACTTGGTTATGCACAGCTATACCCTACGTTACCACCACATCCAAAAAGAAAAATAGGTAAACAAAACCCAGGTAAATTGTTTTGGCAAAGTTTAAATGAAGCTGTTTGGTTGGTTTATACCAGCCAAGCTTACGATTTGATTTTGGCTACGTTATCAACAGATGAAAAAGCAAAAATTGAAGCTGGACTATTTCGTCCTATCGTAAAGTTTCTTTCGGTAGATTCACCTGAAACATTTAACAAAGTACATAATCACGGTACATGGACTACAACGGCCGTGGGTATGACAGGTTATGTTTTAGACGAGCCAGAATGGGTTGAACAAGCGCTTTATGGTTTAGATAAATCAGGAACAGGTGGTTTTTTAAGGCAGTTAGATGAGTTGTTCTCACCACAAGGTTATTACAATGAAGGTCCTTATTATCAACGTTATGCCTTAATGCCGTTTGTTACTTTTGCGAAAGTAATACAAACCAATCAACCTGAACGTAAAATATTTGAATACCGAGACGGAATCGTATTAAAAGCAATTGATACAACGATACAGCTAAGTTATAACAAATTGTTTTTTCCTATTAATGACGCAATTAAAAGTAAAGGCATAGACACTATTGAGTTAGTGAATGGTGTTGCGGTTGCTTACGGTTTAACAGGTGATGCAAGTTTACTTGATATTGCTAAACAACAAGATCAAATTTTATTAACCGGTGACGGTTTGAAAGTTGCTCAAGCGCTTGATAATAAATTAGAAAAACCATATAAATTTAATTCAGTTGCCTTCGGTGATGGTAATGACGGTAATGATGGTGCGTTAGTTATTATGCGTCAAAATGTCGGTGGCGAACAAGCTGTTTTATTTAAGCCTGCTGCGCAAGGGTTAGGTCACGGTCATTTTGATAAGTTAACTTGGCAGTTTTACGATAGAGGTGAAGAGATTGTTTCAGACTATGGTGCAGCTCGTTTCTTAAACGTTGAAGCTAAATATGGTGGTCGTTACTTACCTGAAAACCTAACTTGGGCTAAACAAACTATTGCTCATAATACTGTTGTTGTTGATGAAAAATCACACTTCAATGGTGTGACAGAAGTGGGTAATGCTAATCACCCTGAACTAGTGTTCTTTGCTAAGAATGATAACGTAACTATTAGCTCAGCATTGATTGATAGTGCTTATGAAGGCGTCTCGTTAAAACGTACTATCGCTTTGATAAATATTCCGAGTGATAAAGCTCAAGATTTATCACTGGTTGTAGATATATTTGATGTAAACTCAAAGAATAAACATCAGTACGACCTACCTTTACATTACAAAGGTCATTTAATTAGTACTAACTTTGATCTAAATACTCAGTTAACCAGTTTGCCTGCATTAGGTAAAGAAAATGGCTATCAACACTTATGGTTAAAAGCTCAAGCACAACCTAAAGCTGGTCTAGCTCAAATTACTTGGTTAAATGATAATGGGCGATTCTATACAAATTCATCTATTATGGATGGTGATGCATCATTTATGTTTACTCAAATTGGTGCGAACGACCCATTCTTTAATTTACGTAATGAAAATGCGTTTATTAACCGTAAGGTTAAAGCGAACAACCATACTTTTGTTAATGTATTAGAGCCTCATGGAGAATATAACCCATCGAAAGAGTTCACTATAGGTGCGGTAAGTCAGCTTCAAAGATTATCACATAAAAAAGACAACAATATTGATGTTGTTGAAATTGGTTTTTCAGGTAACAGACATTACTTATTAGCGTTCAATTCAGCTAAAACAGTAAAGAAAGACCATAAAAATGCATTTACATATAACGGCAAAAAATATGAGTTTAATGGCCGTTTTGAATTATTAAAAATTAAATAGTAGGGGAAAAAAATGAGCAAAGGTGAAGTTTTTACATTTGGTAATGAAGCAGAAATTGAAGACATTGGCGGTGGACTAAAGCGTCAAATGTTAGGTTATAACCATGAATTAATGGCCGTTAAAATTTGGTTCGCTGAAGGCGCAATTGGTTACAACCATGCTCATAGACATTCACAAGTTACTTATATTGTTGAAGGTGAATTTCACTTTAATATTAATGGTGTAACTAAGATATTAAAAGCGGGTGATAGTTGTTTCATGGCACCTTACGATGATCACGGTGCAACGTCTCCTACAGGTGGTATTTTGATTGATACATTCAGTCCGCCACGTGAAGATTTTTTACCTGAAGGCACATTTGATAATTTAGATATTGAAAAAGCCAACAGCAAACCGGTAGGGAAATAGGTATGAAATTAAAAAACCTACGTTGGTGGGTAATTACTTTAATTGCCCTAGCCACAGTAATTAATTATATCGATCGCTCAGCACTTAGTGTGTTATGGCCTGATATTGTTGAGGAATTATTTCCTGATGAGTCGGCTTTAGAGCGTAAACAAATTTATGCAAACATATCTATTGTTTTCATTTTATCTTACGCTTTTGGTCAAGCGATCTTTGGCAAAATATTTGACTGGGTAGGAACAAGATTAGGTTTTGTCTTGTCTATTGGTATTTGGTCTTTGGCAACAGCCGCGCATGCTATGGCACAAGGGGTACTTAGTTTTAGTATCTTCCGTGCAATATTAGGTGTCGCTGAAGCAGGAAACTGGCCAGGGGCAGCTAAAAGTAATGCTGATTGGTTTCCTACTAAAGAACGTGCCTTAGCGCAGGGGATTTTTAATTCAGGTGCCGCTATTGGTGGTATTATTGCTATTCCTTTAATTGCTTATTTAACCGTATTTTTTAGTTGGCAGATGGTTTTTGTTGTTATTGGTTTAGTCGGTCTATTGTGGCTTATTCCTTGGATAATATTAGTGAAAGCGCCACCAAAAAATCATCCTTGGATCACTGACGAAGAACGCGAGTATATTCTAACAGGTCAAAAAACTGTTGATTCTGAAGGTATATGTGATGAAAACGAATACAACCCATCAACAGCTGAATTACTTTCTCGTAAAGAAAGCTGGGGCGTGATCATCGCTTCTGCAGCAATCGATCCTATTTGGTGGTTATTCGTTTTTTGGATTCCTATTTACTTGAATGAAGTTTATGGCATGGACGTTAAATCTATTGGTATCTATGGTTGGGTGCCGTACGTTGGTGCTATGTTTGGTGCTTGGTTTGGTGGTCTTCTTGCGCAAAATCGTATCAAGGCTGGCTGGACTACAGATAAGACACGTAAATTGACGATCACTTTAGGTTGTCTAATTATGTTACCAGCATTGTTAGCAATGGCTAATCCTGGTGGACCAACGATGGCTGTTATTATTATGGCTGTAATTTTATTTGGTTTCCAAACAACTATTGGTAATGTGCAAACACTGCCTAGTGACTTATTTGGTAAAAAAGCCGTTGGTACGCTTTCTGGTTTCTCTGGTATGGCAGCTAAGTTAGGCGCTTTAGGATTAACCGCTCTTGTACCTATTTTAACGGCTGATGGTAATTATACCCCAGCATTTGTTATTGGTGCATCGTTAGCGATTATTGCCATTGCTGCTGTTTGGATTCTTATCCCAAAAATTGAACCGCTTAAAAGCAATAAGTAATTGAGTTATTAAGTAATTAATTTATACTGATTCCAATAAGAGAATCAGTATAAATTTAGTTTAAATAAGAATAAGGCTTTATAAATGAAAAACATTTTTTTATTCGGTGAGTGTATGATTGAGCTGATGACAGCTTCGCAAGAAAAGTCATCAAGTACCATTAAACAGTCATTTGCCGGTGATGTTTTTAATACAGCAGTTTATTTAAAGCGTACTTTTAGTGATATAAAAGTAAACTTGGTAACCGCTGTTGGAAAAGATAAT
Organism: Colwellia sp. 6_MG-2023; assembly: GCF_030547765.1. Classification (NCBI taxonomy): domain Bacteria; kingdom Pseudomonadati; phylum Pseudomonadota; class Gammaproteobacteria; order Alteromonadales; family Colwelliaceae; genus Colwellia; species Colwellia sp. 6_MG-2023. The sequence continues at coordinate 11,287 of NZ_JAUOPP010000038.1, forward strand.
TTTAGCCAAAAAATGGTTCAATATTTTGAAGATGAGCAAATTGGAACGGATTTAGTTTTTCAATCAGAAACTAAAATACCAGGCTTATATTCAATTCAACTTGATGATAAAGGTGAACGCAGCTTTACCTATTGGCGCAATGATTCTGCGGCTCGCCAGGTTATGCAGCATATCGATGATCAAGCAATAAGCCAGTTATCAGAAGGGGATATGTTCTTCTTTTCAGGTATTTCTTTAGCGGTTGTTGAACCTGAAGCACGTGCTGATTTTTGGTCTATGATAGAAAAATTAAAATCTGCCGATGTTAAGATTGTTTTTGATCCAAATTATCGAGCTAGAATGTGGGATACACCTGCACAAGCGAAAGAGCAATTTGAATTAGCTTTTAGTGCAGCAGATGTTTTATTGCCAGGAGTTGACGATTTTGAGCAACTTTATGGTATGACAACATCGCAAGAGGTTTATGATTTTTGTAAACCGTATCAGTTTGATGAGTTAATCATCAAAAATGGTGAAATGGGGATTATTTGTTATTTAGGCGATCTTGCTTATGAGTTCTTTATCACCCCTGTTGATAACGTAGTTGATACAACGTCTGCTGGTGATTCATTTAATGGTGTTTACCTTGGCGCAAGAGCTAATGGTTTAAGCCTTAGTGAAGCGATAGAGCTTGCTTCTAAGTCGGCTGCATTTGTGATTCAGCATCATGGTGCTATTGTTGAGCCTAATGCTTATCAAGCGTTCATTACAGATTTGCTTAACTAACTCAGGCGATAATTGATTGCAGTGAAGAAACGGGGCTAAAATAATTTTATTTTAGCCCCGTTTTTTTATAACTATTATTAATCTTTATAGCCCCAAGGTGCAGCAGGCGGAGTGACCGGTTTAGTTAAATCAAAATCGACTCTAAACTCTCTGCCATCCCTGATCAATCTATACGTAAACTGGCTTGGATAAATAAACATTTGCCATGTATTACCTACTGATTGAGGAATACCTTGCTTTACAAAAAGCTCTTTAGAGTATTGGTCAGCAGGGAATGATTGCACTTCAGCCCAACCAGCGTCTATTGTATGACCACCATACATGGTTGAAACATCATTAGTGCCATCTTTGTGACGATGATCGTGCTTTAACGATAAACCCGAACCTGTTTTCGTGATAATCCAAGTTCTTGAAGCGTCGTCGCCAACATGAAATGGTATTTGAAGCTGAGAATCAGTACATTTTCGTACATGCATAATGAGTTTTTTATTGGCAAAACTATCGCTGTTTGAGTTATCTTCAGTCACTTTTCCTTCAAACGCTTGTCCACAATATTGGCTAATATTAGTGAAATAGTCATCATGAGACTTGATTGAAACAAGCGGTGCTTCTGTTACATTGGCAAGAGCGCTTTGCTGTACTAATACTAGTGTAAACGTCGCTTTTAGTAATGATTTTCCTAATTTTATAAACATAATTTATTCCTTTTAATTCATACAAGTGAGCTACTATAAAGAATCGATTCTATAACAACAAGTGCTTTTGAATGGGGGATTTTGCTCACTGAATGACTGTCGACTTATTAGTCCTTATTATTGTTGCACTTCAAACTTGAAACTAAGGGGCAGCTTTATTATTAAACTTAATTAATGACTGGTCTGCTTGATATTTAGCTCTTTTGTACCAATCTCATAATAAAACCATTCATTGACTTTTTATTATGTTGTCTTATTTATTACCAATCTTTATTGGTGTCTTGCTTATAGGTTACTCAGTTGGTAAACCTTATTGGCGCAATTATCAACGTAGTAGAATAGCTAGCATGCCATTTAAAAAAGAGTGGCGAAAAATCATCCAGAAAAGAATGCCTTATTTCAGACAGATGCCTGCTGACTTGCAGTTACAACTTAAGCAACATATTCAGGTGTTTTTAGCTGAAAAAAACTTTATTGGCTGTAATGGCGTTCAAATAACAGATGAGATCAGAGTAACGGTTGCAGCTCAAGCTTGTTTATTGTTACTTAATAGAAAAACTAATTTTTATCCTAAACTACAAACAATACTTGTTTACCCTCGTGCTTTTGTTAAAAATCAACAAAGTAAAGATGCGAGTGGCGTACAATTTACGCAAAAAACAGTGTTAGCGGGTGAGTCATGGGACTACGGTAAAGTTGTTCTATCTTGGCAAGATACTCTTGATGGTGCCAAAGTACCTGATGATGGTCATAACGTTGTGATTCATGAATTTGCACATCAATTAGATCAAGAAAATGGCCGTGCGAATGGTGCTCCTATTCTAGAAAAAGGTCAAAATTACCAGTGTTGGTCTGATGTTTTTTCGGCACAATTTGAGCAATTGAAAAGCAATGTAGCCACTGGTACGCCTTCACTTTTTGATTATTATGGCGCAACAAATCCCGCAGAATTTTTTGCTGTGGCCAGTGAAGTGTTTTTTGAAAAAGCGCAACAGTTCCATGCTGAGCATCCAAAACTATACCAACAATTAAAGCAGTATTATCAAGTAGATCCTATCCACTGGTAATCGTTTTTACAATACATTGTTAAGAAGCTTACTAGATTCAGAAGATAACTATTTAATAATTAATGCTTAAATTAATCGTAATACTTTATTTCATTTTAATCGCTGACTTCCATACACATGTTTACTATAGTAGTAGCAATTTGATTAAATTTATTTCTAACTCAGCGAGAATTATATAAATTATGCGAATATTTATAAAAATAATAACCATCATTATAGCTATTATGGTTTTATTAGTTGTAGCTGCGACACAACTAATATCGACAGAAGATATTGTTAAACAAGTGAGTATAAAAGTAGAAGAATCAACGGGTCGTACTTTGTCAGTAGATGGAGAAAAATCATTAAGTTTCTTCCCGTCATTATCTATGGTGCTTAATGATGTACGTTTTGCTAATGCTCCTGAGGGATCAAGACCTGATATGGCAACACTTGACCAGTTAAATATTCATATACCTTGGCTATCAATATTCTCTGGGGAACTAAATGTAGATAAGTTTGTTATTGTTAATCCTAATATTTTGTTAGAAACATCAGCGAAAGGAAAAGCTAATTGGCAATTTGATATTGCTGATAATAATGCGAGTGAACCAAGTGTAAGCAAAGAGCAGACTACAGACGTTGCATTGCCTGACAATTTTGATATTAGCCTTGGGCAAGTTGAAGTTCAAGGTGGTAAGCTCACTATGGTAGATCATCAAAATAATACAACACAAACAATTGATCAGCTAGATCTGGCGGTATTATTACCTTCTTTAAGGCAGCCGCTTAATTTATCAGGTAGTGTTCGCTATATGGATAAAGTATTTGAACTTGAATCAAGTATAACCACACCTGCTAAAGCGATTAATAACCAACCATTTACCATTAAACTGGCGTTATTATCTGAGCTTGCCAATGTGAACTATGAAGGTGAAATAAAAGCACAAGGTCAGGATATTAGCGGAAAACTATCAATTGCAGGTGATTCAGTTAAAGCCTTATTACAGTGGCAAGGTATGCCATTGGCAGCTAAAGAAGAGGCATTTAATCAATTCTCTTTAGCGACCAGTATGCATTTTGCTAGTAATAAGCTCACGCTAAATGATATCGCGGTTGAGCTTGATAAATTAGCTTTTACCGGATTGGTTGATATAACATTATCTGAGCCCTTAACAGTTAATGGGGCTATTGATTTAGGTATATTAGACCTTAACCCATACTTGCCTGAAAGCACCTTAGCTGAACAAGCGACGACTACTAATGATACAGTCGAAGTTAAGAGTGAACCCTTAGTGTGGGATGACAGTGAGATTGACTTATCTGCCTTAGGTTTAATTAATAGCGATATAACGATTCAATCGCGTCAACTTTTTGTACAAGATATCAAGTTAGGTGAGAATAAGTTATCGGTTAAAACACATAACGCAAAAGCGACCATTAACCTAATAGACTTTCAAGGATATCAAGGACAAGGCTCAGGTGTGATAGAAGTTTTAGCGAATAAAAAACCTTATCAAATCTCCACTAAATTCGAATTAGCAAATATCAATGCAGAGCCATTACTTACCGATGCAATTGGTTTTGATAAGTTATTAGGTAAAGGGCAATTAGCTTGGAATTTATCTACTAAAGGCGTTAGTCAGCGAGATTTTATTAACCAGCTTAATGGTGAACTTAATTTTAGTTTTATTGACGGTGCTGTGAAAGGTGTTAACTTAGCCGCGATTGCTAAAAGTGCGACAAATATTATGTCGGGTAACTTAGCCGCGGTCAGTTTAGATAGCGATTTTAGTAATGCAGAAAAAACTGATTTTGCGGCGTTACAAGGAGATTTTATATTAACTGACGGGATAGCTAAGACCGAGAGTTTATCCTTAAACAATCCTTTTATTCGCGTGTCAGGTACGGGTGATATTGATTTACCAAACACCAAAGTTAGCATGCAAGTTATTACTGAAATGGTGGCCTCTGTTCAAGGACAAGCGGCACAAGACTCAAGTTCAGGTATTAAAATCCCGATTAAAATTTCTGGCCCATTTCATGATGTGAAAGTACGCCCTGATATTAGTTCAGAAGCAAAAGAGAAGGTAAAAGACAAAGTTAAAGATAAAGTTAAAGATAAACTAAACAAGTTATTTGGTTAATTATCTATTTTCACTTACAGCACTAACCCTAATTATAACGCTTTTGCTGTAAGTGAATAATCACACAATCAATTTGGTATTAAGCTGTTATGAGCACAACAATGAACACTATCTTATATTATATTCACGATCCAATGTGTAGTTGGTGTTGGGGATATCGTCCAGTTTGGAACGCTTTGAAGCTTAATTTACCTGAATCCATTCAAGTAGAATATGTTGTTGGCGGCTTAGCGCCAGACTCTAACACGCCAATGCCTGCTGAGCAGCAAAAGATGATTGAAGCGCATTGGCACACCATTGAAAAAAAATTGGGCACTGAGTTTAATTTTGATTTTTGGCGAAATAATACGCCGCGTCGCTCTACATATAATGCTTGTCGAGCGGTTATTGCTGCGCATAATCAAGGCTATCAATTGCAAATGATTGAAGCGATCCAAAAAGGGTATTATTTACGAGCTTTAAATCCTTCAGATAGTGATATTTTAATAGATTTAGCAAGGGAGTTATCTTTACAAGAGTTACCCACAAAAGGAGGCACTAGAGACGGTAAATCGTCAATAATTTCCTTTGATTTATCGCGTTTTACGCGAGATTTCCAATCAGAAGAAACTCAGCAAACTTTACTCAATCAAATTCAGTTTGCGAGAACATTAACCAATCAAGGTTTTCCTTCGCTTGTACTTGAATATGGTGGTGCGCGATATCAGGTTCCTATTAATTATCAAGACTATCACGCCACTTTAGCAACGATTAATAACGTGCTTGCTTAATAGGGGATTCGCCTTTGATTTAACAATAAAAATGAAAATAAAGTCATTTTTGAGTGCGAAGGCGAAAAAACAACCAATTAAATTCAATATAGTGTATAGACTGCAAGGATATTGCTGTATAATACGCGACCTTATTATTTGGACTCTGCTTGTTATTTTAATCGGCATTCTATCTCTGTTGGCACTACCTAGGAACTTCTTTTGATCACTACATCTAACATTACAATGCAATTTGGCGCAGAGCCTTTATTTGAAAACATATCGGCTAAATTTGGCAATGGTAACCGCTACGGTTTAATTGGTGCAAATGGCTGCGGAAAATCTACTTTTATGAAAATATTAAGTGGTGAGTTAACGCCAAGCTCTGGTAATGTGTCTGTGAGCACTGGCCACAAAGTAAGCACTTTGGGACAAGATCAGTTTGCTTTTGAAGAAAACAACGTAATTGATACTGTAATCATGGGTGACGCTCCTTTATGGAAAGTAAAACAAGAAAGAGATGCTATTTACGCACAAGCTGAAATGAGCGAAGCAGACGGTATGCGCGCTGGCGAATTAGAGAGTGAATTTGCCGAAATGGATGGTTACACTGCTGAAAGTCGTGCGGGTGAAATTTTATTAGAAGCTGGAATTGAAGAGTCTTTCCATTTTGGCTCGATGCAACAAGTTGCGCCAGGTTGGAAGTTACGTGTATTACTTGCTCAAGCATTGTTCGCAAACCCTGATATTTTGTTACTTGATGAGCCAACCAACAACTTGGATATTCATACCATTAGCTGGTTAGAAGGTGAATTAAACAAACGTAAATGTACTATGATTATTATTTCACATGATCGTCACTTTCTTAATTCAGTATGCACGCACATGGCTGATATTGATTATGGTGAATTACGTATTTATCCAGGTAATTATGAATTCTTCTTAGAGCAGTCTAGCTTATTACGTGAACAGTTATTATCAGGTAATGATAAAAAAGCAGCTGAAATAGCTGAATTACAAGACTTTGTTAACCGTTTTGGTGCTAACGCGTCAAAAGCGAAGCAAGCAAGTTCTCGTGCTAAGAAGATGGATAAAATAAAGTTAGATGATGTTAAGTCATCAAGTCGTATAACGCCTAAAATAGCTTTTGCTCCAGGTAAAAAAATGCACCGTCAAGCGTTAGAACTTGAAGAGTTAGCTCATGGTTTTGAAGGTGAAAATTTATTTAGTAACGGTAATTTATTATTAGAAGCCGGTGCTAAATTAGCTATTATTGGTGAAAACGGCGTAGGAAAAACTACGTTATTGCGCTGTTTAATGGGTGAATTAGCGCAAAAAGAAGGCGTTGTTAAATGGTCTGAAAATGCTTCTGTAGGTTATTGCCCGCAAGATAGTAGCTCATTTTTTGATAATGACTTAACATTAATGGATTGGATGTCGCAGTGGCGTAGGCCTTGTCATAACGATTTAAGTGTACGTGGTATGTTAGGTCGCATGTTATTTACTGATGATGACGCAAATAAAAAAGCACGTAACTGTTCTGGTGGTGAAAAAAATCGTTTGTTATTTGGTAAATTGATGATGGCTGATATTAATGTACTGATTATGGATGAGCCTACTAACCATATGGACATTGAAGCGATTGATGCATTAAATAATGCGTTAAAAGATTTTGAAGGTACGTTAATTTTTGTTAGCCATGACCGTGAATTTGTTTCAAGTTTGGCAACACGTATTATCGATATTAAAGATAAAAAATTAGTTAGTTTTGAAGGTTCTTTAGACGAGTACCTTGCTAACCAGTTAAATAATCAAAAGGTTGCTTAAGGTTTTGAAAACTCCCAAGCGTATTCAGCCACTTGTTGATGATGGCTTAGTAGACGAAGTTATTAGTCAGTTAATGAGTGGTAAAGAAGCGACTGTTTTCATGGTGCGTTGTGGCGATGAAATTCGCTGTGCTAAAGTTTATAAAGAAGCTAATAAACGTAGTTTTAAAAAAGCAGCTCAATACCAAGAAGGCAGGAAAAGTCGGAACAGTAGACGTGCTAGAGCTATGGAAAAAGGCTCTAAGTACGGTCGTAACCAACAAGAAGAAGCATGGCAAAATGCTGAAGTTGATGCACTCTACACATTGGCAGAAGCTGGTGTTAGGGTGCCACACCCTTTCGGTTGTTTTGATGGGGTTTTGTTGATGGAGCTTATCACTGATGAAGCTGGTGATGTAGCACCACGATTAAATGATGTGGTTATGTCAAAAGAGCAAGCGATTGAAGACCATCAATTAGTGATGATTTATGTTTTACGCATGTTATGTGCTGGTATTGTTCATGGTGATTTATCAGAGTTTAATGTCTTAGTTGATGAATATGGTCCGGTGATTATTGATTTACCACAAGCGGTAGATGCGTCGGCAAATAATAATGCTAAAGCCATGTTAATACGTGATGTAGAAAACATGACTAATTATTATGGTCAATTTGCTCCAGAGTTATTATTAAGTAAGTATGCACAAGAAATGTGGGCTTTATATGAAAGCGGTGAATTAACATTTGAGACCCAGCTAACGGGACTATTTCAAGAAAGCGAAGTGTCTGCTGATGTGGATAATGTAATAGAAGAAATAAAAGCGGCGTTTCTTGAAGAGCAAGATCGTATACAACGGATAGCTGAAGCAAATGAAGTTGATGAGTAATTTGTAGTAATCATTAGTATAAAGCAATCAATAGAACATCAGACTGAACATATCAAGACGTATTATCAATGATACGTCTTACTATACCTGCCGATATTATTTATATTTTTGGAGTAATTTAACAACAAAAGTAACATTAGTATTATTTTTTATTGTATGATAATGACAGAAAAATAAACAAGTAAAGGAAGGAAAGCACAAGAAAACGTTAGATTTTTGATGTGCTTTACTATTATTAGTGTGTTGGGGAGGAAAAATGAGAAGAGCTTCATCTATTTTAAAAAAACATCGTGCCGGCGAGCGCGTTTATTTACCAAATGATTCACGTGATAATCAATATATCTTAGCTGAAATACCGCTGACAGATAGCTTAATTGAGAAAATTAGCGGCACAATTGATGAAACGTTAGCGAAACCCTATCAACGTTTTTACCAAACGTTATCTCATAAAATTTTTGGTGTTGTTGAAAAATATGATTTATCACATGTTAACTTTGTCGCAAACAATCGCTTAGTACGCGTAAGATATAGTGGTGAGCAGAGAGTATTACATACCGAGCAGCAATCATATTTCTTTTATTGTCCGCAGCATAACAGCACTTTTAAAGGTTATTACGACGGTGCAGTGCGAGTAAGAAAGATAAAAGTATTATTTTTAGCAACAGGTGAAGAACTAAGAAGTAATGCAGGTAAATTTCATAATACTGTTTATCAGGCGGTGAAAGAAATTTCTACTACCCTTGGCTTACCCGAAAATGAAATTAAATTACGCGATCATCAGCATTTAACCTTTGACGTGTTTGCAAAAGAAAAAGGCGCTAGTAATACCCTTAGCCATACCTTCAGAGAAATAGCAGAACGCTATGAAAGTCAAAATCAAAATATTGATAGCAACCATACCTCCATTACTTATGCGATTGCCAGTATACCTATGGCACGTCGTTTATTGAAAGGAACAGATATTGATTATTTGTCTGACTCGCCTTTCACTGAGCTTTATCAAAAAATTGAACAAGCTTTTAAAAACTCATGTAATAACAACAAAATTAATCAAGCGGCACTTATTGCTAACGGTGTTTCTCCTTTTGTACGTTACGATGAAAGTGAAGTCGCAGAAATTAGAGGTGAGTTAATTTCTATTGGTATTAACCCCAATAATTCAGAAACTCGTTTCTGTATACACTGGGACGCAGATAAATTAGTTGATACCTTGCGTATTGTTTTTATTGCCGATAAAAGTGATGAAACCCATAATAATTATGGTAAATTTGTTAACCAAGCGATTAACGCAGTAAAAGCTTTTGCCGATGAAGTTAATTGGAAAAAAGAAAGCGACGATATTATGATTCGTATACATCAGCATCTTATGTTGCAAGTGTAATCATCATTAAACTATAACTGCCATAATTTATTAATTGCTATAACTTATTAATTACTAGAGTTGATTAATAACTAGACTTAATTAATCTATGTGCATTACTAGTATCATTTAACCCAGTGTTTTATTTAAACACTGGGTTTTTGCTTTTTATGACTATCCAACGTAGAGTGTATTACACACCATTTATCGTTAAATTATAGATGCCGTACGAGATGAATGAATTAGAACACTCGCTCCCCTTAACAAAAGCTGTTAATACTTTATTAGATGAGAGTGAGGTACCAGCCTCGCTAACATTAGAACAATGCTCCTCATTACTGGCAATGAGTATGACCTCTTTTCGCCGTAAACTTGCCCAAGAAGAGACGAGCTATAAACTTATCCAGAGTAAGTTTTTGAATGAACTTTGCGTAAGCACTTTGTTAACGAAAAAAATTAAGATTGATGATTTAGCTATTAAGTTGGGTTATTCCGAACGAGCTACTTTTGAGCGTGCTTTTCGGCAAAAATTTGGCGTAACGCCATCGCAATTCCGAGTAGTATCGTTAGTTGATAATGACTGTAGTTGTCATAAAAAACTGATAGAGATTGCGGAAGATATCCCTCCAATGTCAAGTAGTTGTAAGGAGTTGCTGGATACAAAAGAAAGTGATGAGCTGGATGTTCAAAAAACGGTAGAAATTGTTAGTAAAGATGCTATTTTTTCTGCTCGTATTATGGGTCTTGCCAGTAAAGCGATATACGGAAAAACACCTAATAACCTTTCTGAAGCTGTTAGTCGAAATTTAGGTATTAATACGGTTATTAATGTTGCCATTATTTATGCGGTGAAGGACGCGTTACAAGATAATGTAGATCCTATTATTATTGAGCAATACAGCGAAATATTTTTAATTGCGCCTAAGTTTTTTCAACTTATTCGTAAGTCGTTAAGCTCAGCAGTTGAATTTGATATCCCTTTAACAGAGCAAGTATTAACGTTTGCCCTGCTAGGCGTATTTTTACTTGCGCATAAAAGTGCCTATAAACATGAATTGATGCTGTATTCCTTGCGTGGTATTTCTGATCTACAGTCGCTTAACTGTCATCTTAGGGAGTTAATGCAGATTAGTATTTACTCGTCATCATCATTAATGTTGTCAATGTGGCATATTGATGTCAGTTTAGTTAAACAACTAAACCATATAGAAAAAATTAGTCAGGTAAATGGAAAGCGAAGTGAGCAAGATGAATTGGTATTATTTATGTTGTCGTGTTTGTATTTCTCTGCAACTGGCCATGAAGACTTTAGTGAGCTGTCAGACAAGGCGGAACTATTAAATATTAAAGGTTTTGCTGATATTAAAGAACAAGTATTTGATTGTTCTTTATAGTGTGTTTATTTAAGATTATGAGCTTCCTCAGTCAATAGACAGAAGGGGGTGCTATTCACTGAGAAAGTCATAAAATTCGCGTTTTAACTTGCTTTTTGTTTACGTACTACTAAGAAAGCAAGTGCTGTTAAAAAAAGAGCGATCATAGATGGCTCAGGCACAGCTGTTGATTGTTTTAAAGATACATTGTCGATTAAACCACCTAATGTATTTTGTATACCAGAAGAGCCAAAACTTAAATTCATTGACTCAGCTTCTGCTGTAAACAATATAGATTGTAGGGCCCAATCAGGTGTTAAACTTACCGTACTGTCGGCAACTAAAACAGCATCAATATCTATACTAAAGTCTTTAGCGGCGTCATACCAAAACACATTAATACCATTGTCATTAAGAATATTGGTTCTAGGCTTGTAATAAAATTCTAATAGATAATTTTGACCTACTGTTAATGCATTGATGGTTTGGGTCATAACTGAATTAGAGGTACCTGCATGTGAATCTAGCTCTACGTGATTTGAACCATCTTGTGATTGGCTAATGATACCTTTTTGTAACTCTATGCCACTGCCACCGGAAGTGGTCCATCCTGGTAAACTAGAAAAGACATCCCATATGCCATTAGCGCTATCGTATGTATGTAAATCGGTATTGAAAATAGTGCCCGACACGACAGAGTTATCATCATAAGTTGTTTGCTCAAAACTACCATTAGTAATTAATGACGCATTTGCAAGTGAAGTTAAACAAGTAAAAGAAAGTGTTAATACTATTTTATTTATAAATTTAGACATAGCGTTATTATCTCGTTGGCGTTGATTGATGTAGTCAGTATAGAGAAGTATAAATATTGAAAATATGGCTTAACTGTCCAATTGTTTAAAATATGATAATTAAGCTGCTTGCTCTACTTTAGCTATGACTTATACTGAATTTAATTAATCTTGGTTAGACAGAGATTGATTGAATGTTCTTTATCTCATAAGTTATCATTTGTTTAATTATTATTATGTAAGAGTGTTTAAGTTATGAAAAAATTGATTTTATTGGTAGGTGTTTTGGTGTTAATTGCGGGTGGCGCTTTTATCTTTTTAAGCGGTGATGCGATTAATGCGTTAATTAAAACAAAAATTGAGCAGGTAGGCTCAGACGTGACGGAACAATCAGTAACCGTTAATCGAGTTGACATGAAGTTATTAAAAGGGGCTGGTACCATTAATGGCTTAGTGTTAGCTAATCCGTCAAGTTATAGTGCTCCCTCAGTTTTTTCTTTAAATGAGATAACCTTAGACATTAACCTGAAAAGTTTAGGGACAGATCTTATTGTTATTGATCAAATTATTATTGATAAGCCTGAAGCCGTTGTAGAGTTTACCGAAAATGGTAATGCTAATATTAAAGATTTATTAGAGGCTATTAAGAAAAATACTGCAAGTGATAATACTGCAGTAGAGTCAGAATCAGAGCAAGCTGAACCAATAATTCGAGTAAATAAATTTGTCTTAGCGGGAGTTTCTTTAACGGTTGATTTGACAAAACTTGGTAATAAATCACACCAAGCAATATTAGCTGATATTCAGTTAAGTAATATTGGCGGTGAATCTGGTATGCCGGCCAGTCAGTTAGGTGCTGAATTGGTAAAACAAGCGTTATCATCTATTTGGCAGCAAGCTAAGGCAGAGCAAGCGGATATATTAAAAGAAGAAGCTAAAGATAAAATAAAAGAGAAAGCTAAAGAAAAGCTTGGCGGACTTCTTGATAAGCTTAATGGTTAAACTAGTCATTTATCCCAGGCTTATTATTTTATAAAGACAATAATTCTTTAAATAATGGGGATATAATACCGATGTTATTGAGGTGTATTGTGAACAGGCGACTGAAGTCGCCCCTACAAAAACGTCCTACGAAATAATTGATTATCACCACCGTAGGGTCGAATTTATTCGCCAAATACAGAAAACGTCCTACGCAAGAATTGATTATACCAATTCCGATAATTAGCTGTTCACATTAGCCCACTCCCGATGACAGAGTGATAAGACTCTCTCCTTACTACTT
>NZ_JAUOPP010000039.1:0-22283 GCF_030547765.1 Colwellia sp. 6_MG-2023
TTTTTCTTGGTCGAAAGATCGGATCGTGGAACGGGCACTTAGTTCAATTTAATTAATTCTTATCCCGAGCTGAGGTTTTGTTAGAGCGTATGTAATGAGAATGTAGGGCTATGTAGGATGATTGTAGGGCGAATGTAGGGGCGACTTCAGTCGCCTGCTCTTATTATTAGGCGAATAAATTCGTCCCTACGATGATGTCGAACACCTTCGTCTAACAATGTTTTTTTAGTGCGTTTGTAGGCTGAATGTAGGGGCGACTTCAGTCGCCTGTTATTATTAGGCGAATAAATTCGCCCCTACGGTGATGTCGATCACCTTCGTCTAACAATGTTTTTTGTTAGGACGTATGTAGAGTGAATGTAGAGGCGTATGTAGGGCGCATGTAGGGGCGACTTCAGTCGCCTGTTCTTATTATTAGGCGAATAAATTCGCCCCTACGGTGATATCGGTCACCTTCACCTAACAATGTTTTTTTGTTAGTGCGTTTGTAGGGTGAACTTATTGATTTTCACTTAACTTTACATGCTGAATCAGCTCATCCATCAACTTTCTTTTTATCTCTAGTTGTTGCTCAGCTTTTAGGTTGTATTTCTCAGCTAATACTTGATAATCTTCAGGCGCTAAACTAACCGTAAGGCGAGGGCGCTTAGGGCGTTTATTAATAGAAAGTCCTAAAATATCACGAATTTGATCAGACGGGCTTAAACCAGCATCAAGCGCTTGTTTCCTAATGGACAATTGTATTTTCTCATCCATGTCAAAAGCGACTTGAACTGCTTTTATTGCCTTTATTGATGATTGCCACTTTTCCGGCATTTTATTTGTCATAAGAGTCTCTACTTACATCAATTACTATCGTATTAACTGGCAGGGTACATATCTATAATGTCAGTTAAAGGGCGATAAATAGTGAGAAAAACATCAGTATCACCATCTTGCCAAACTTCAACATCAACACCTTTACTTTGGTCTTCATTGTAAAGCGCATAAAACTCAAATTGCTCACCGCTATCTTTACCTTCATATTCACTAATGTTTTCGCTGCGATGATCTTTACGATGAAAATAACCAACTTTGGCGAAGGTACTTTGTTGGTACTGCTCGCTGCTCCAGTTGCTTGTTAAACTATTATCTGCTTTTTTCGTTAAAAAAGCTTCACCTGGCTCATCAAAAATTTCAGAAAATTCGTCTAAATCAAATAATGTTTCAACATCTTCAGGTAAAATCTTAAGGGCGAACTTTAATTCAGTCGCATCATCAACATCTAAAGATAGAAACAATAGTAGCTCATCGTTGCCTTGTAAGGTCCATTCTGTTTGAATATTATTTTCATATTCGTAACTGTTTACGGCTGTTACTTGTAGTTGTTGATTACGTAAGGTTTCGGGTAACGCAAAACTATCCGTTAAAACAATAATATCACCAACTAATAATTGATCTACGTGAGTCAGTTTACGTTGTACGGATTTGTCTTTATTGAATATTTTTTTTAAAAAACTCATCAAATATTACCTTCTCAATTGTTACTTTTAAAGAACTACTTTTAAATCATTACCAGTTAAGTCATTACTTGTTAAATAATGACCTTAACAATTTACTCAAATTGTTTTTAGTATTTATAGCCACAATAACAAAACAGCGAGTCACGCATTCAATCGTTACTCGCTGTTATAAACGTATTGTTTATTACTATTTTTGCTTCGCTTTAATACGATCTAATACTGAATTAGCACTGCTATTTTGTGAACCAATACCTGCAGCTTTAAGTTGTGCAGCTAATGATGTGTCAGAATCTTCTGATTCAAGTACTTCAGCAGCTTTCATTTTATCATCAAATTTCTGCTGTTTAGCTTTAATACGCTCTAAAGAATCTTTAGCACTTAACAGTTTAGAATTACTTGACGAAAAGTTATCAGTAATGGCAGACGTTGCTTTTTGCACGCTTTCTGTGGTTTTTACCATAGACAATTGACGTTTGTGCTCACTTACTTGACGCTCACTTTTCTTCACCAATTCTTTTAATCTTTCAGCATTACCTGCAAAGCTATCATGTGCTTGTTGTTGTGCTGTTAAATCGCTCTCTAAGGTTGAGATTTTTTCAGCAACGGCTAATGCTAATGTTTCATCACCTTTTTCTAGTGCTTGAGCAACATAACCTTCATGCTCGGTAATTTCTTTTTCTAAACGCGTTACTTCACGTTGTGCTGCCATTTGTTCAGCCATAACGCCAGTTAAATCACGTTTTGCTTTGGTTAAATGATTTTCAGCATCACGAATTTCTTGTTCAAAAATACGGGTTGCATTCGCATCAATAATTGCTTCACCAGCTTCAGAAGCGCCACCACGAATTGCGGTCATAATTTTTTTAAATATACTCATTTTTTCTCTCCTAAATAAGGTAACTCTACAATGTTAATATCAACGTCATTAGTTGATTAAAGTAAGTAGTCACTCATATCATCAATAACTTCAACAGCGTTATTACTTAATACCGCCAATTCGTGTTCTATATCGTTAAAACTTGAGCCGATAGAAAGCGCGCCAAAAACCACATATTTATCACCAATTTTTGAAAAAGATGACAATGGCATAGGAATGTTCATTTCTAACATACTCTCATGCATTGCTGGAATGCTATCAGGTTTTACTTCATCAACGCCCCAAAGGTAGCTAATGCATAATACTTGATCATCAGTTACAGAAACAAAAATGGGTAACTCTTCTCTACCTAAAATAGTAATTTGTAGTACATCGACTTCACCTGAAATTGGCTGACAATCAAAGTTCATTCCAGTTTCTGAGTTGTCGCCTAAACCATTTAAATGATCGGCTATAGTATGAATATTCATGTATTTCCTATCCTCAATTTATTTTCTTTCGGCTGACATATTATGTCAACGAGGTTTAATTTATCACTTTGACATATTATGTCAAGTTGTTTTGTTTACTATTTATATCTTTTTACCATTATTATTTGGTAAAGGCTGTACAAAAACTAAACACAGCATTGAACTAAGCACTTACCTAACGATTGTTCATAACACTATAAACACCGCCTATCATTGAACACCTTGTTGATTTGTCCAAGCTTTTTGGTGAAGTTGATATAAGGTGTGGCTACCTAACGTGTTTATAGCAATATTTTCTTCGTTTTTATAGAAGTCATTAGGAAAAACAAAGGCGGCTTTTAATATATCTAAATTAAGCCAAGTATGTTCAACCGGTAGCTTATCTAACTTATTTAGTCGTGCTAAAGGGCTTGCCCCCATTTTAGTTGCAATAGTCCAGCCCCACTCGCCAAAACTTGGCACATTATCATGATATTGTTGTACATGATTATAATCAGCGGCTTTCAAGGTTTTTCCTATAGAAATAAAAGAATCTTTAGCATGGTACGGGCTTGTTGACTGGATCGCGATTATGCCATCACCGGCAAGTAGTTGCTTTAATCGAGCATAAAAATTAACTGTATACAGCTTATTTAAATCTGGGTGGCTAGGATCAGGTAAATCCACAATAATCGCATCAAATATTTGGCCAGATTTAAGTAAGGTATTAATAGTCAGAAAGGCATCACTGCGTAAAACAGTCACGCGCTCATCTTGCAAACTATTTTCATTCAAATGAGCTATTTTCCGTGCTAAGTTTGCATTTAAGTGATCTTTGGGATTCTGAAAAATATCAATTAGTTCACTATCTAAATCAATCAAGGTGACATTTTTAGGTGAATACTTCAGCACATCGCGTAGCGCCAAACCATCACCACCACCAATAATTAAAATATTATCATGACGTGCTGATCCCGCTAAAACAGGCGCAACTAAATAGTCGTGATAGATATGTTCATCAATAGAAGAAAACTGCAAACGGCCATTAATATAAAAATTAATAATACTACTTTGTGTATTACCTAACGCTGAATCGGTAGTGTTTAACCCCATTTCTCGTTCAGTAAAAGTAAGCTGTTGGTAATTGGTTTTTTGAACATGCACTACTTTATCTAAATAGAGCAAACTATTCATTTGGTTGAGCCATTGATTGCCATAATTAAACATAACAACAATAAGCACAGCTAAACAAATATGGCCTACAACAAACATTTTCGGCCAATGTAAGTGTCGCCAATAGCGCATAATAAAGAATGCGCCTGCAATTAAGTTTAAGCTAGCCGTTAAAGCAGCAGCTTTACTTATATCGATACTCAAGAGAAATAAAACCCAAATAGCAGCACCTAAACCAGCACCTATATAATCAGCGCCATAAATAGTACCTAGATTATTAGCAAGGTGTTGACCATGAATTTGTTCGCGTATGCGGGCAATTAATGGAATTTCCATACCAATAAAAAAGCCAACAACAACCCCAAAAAAATAAGGGCTCTTAATAGCAAGAAAGCTTAATGTGTTAAAAAGCCCACCTTGGGGCAACATATCTGGTGGCAGGGCGAACATATCAGCAATAATATGCGGTAATGTTTGGGTAATAGCGATTAATCCGCCAATAAATAAAATAGCGCTTGAGCCAAGTAAGGCAATAATTAATTCTAAATATACAAAACCATTAAAGGCGCAACGTACTTTACGAGCAGCAAAGGCGCCTAACCCCATCGACACTATCATTAAGCCAATCATGGTATAAATAGTACTTTCCATAACACCAAGCACTCTGCCAGCGTAGTGAGAAAGAAGGTATTCATAAATTAAGCCACAACCAGCAAGAATAGCCATGGTTAAAATTAATAGTATATCGTCAAGCAGGCGTGAGTCTTTTGAAAGCATATAATCAAATTCAGTAAAAATAGAAAAGGTGGTTCACAACGAAAAAGTAGCGAGTATTTGTGATATAAATACTCGCTACTTAACGTGTTAACTAACTAATTGTTGAACGTTTTTTAGCATTCATAAGTTAGTAGATATAACGCATTAAGCCATTAACGCCGTTAATATTAACGCAATAGAAATACTGGTCGCCATTTCAATACTAGCAACACCAATATTATGTTGTTGATCCACTTCTTCTACTAAATTAATACCCCACAAGACAATGCGTTTTGCGAGCGAAGTTAACAAAGATACTAGTACCGTCATAATAAGCCCGAATACTAACCAGCCAAGTAGGTTTACCACTAAGGTATCTGGGCTATAAATAAGAAAATGGCTTGCAGCTGTTACCGCAAGTGCCGTACTAATTACTTGGCCACTGTAGCGTATCGCAAGTGCTAATTGACCTTCACTTAACGCTTCTTGTAAGCAATCTTCTTGATTGTTTTTAGCATACTTACCTTCACGAATACGCGTTACTAATACCAGCACCGCTTGTGCAACAATAAAACCACTAGTAATAGCAATAAAAGTGGCTAGGCTTAAACCGTCAACCCACAACAACACCGAGCGAATAATAATTGCGGTAGCAATAGCACCTGCCGCATCAATAATACCTATGCTAAGGTTTTGCTCTTTTATCAACTCAGTTTTATTTAAATGCTGTAAGGCAATTTTGTCTTGCACAATACGGCCTACTTTAATTAATACCAAACCGTATGTACCGTAGGCGAGCATACCGACTATTTCCATTAAATAACTAGGAGCATTTTCGCCAGTAATTGCGCCAGTTAACACAATACCTAGGGCTAAAATACTACCAGCGACACTCACACCAAAAGCAAAGTTATCTTTATGGGCTAATTCTTCAGTCGTATTAACCTGGCTGGTTAATCCTAATAAAAAGCGCATAGCACCTAAAAGCGCAATGGCAATGGTAATATCGATAGCTAAATAAATGAGGAGTTCTTGATTTACACCAACAAGCTCAATTAATGTATTCATAATATATTTCGTTCCTATTACTGGTTACTTACCACGTCGAAAACTGCGTGAAGTGTTGGTCTTTGAATTTCTAAAACTTGAGCTTTTGCTTTTATTTGAATAGCTACTTTTACTGGCAAAGCTGCTTTTTTTAGCAGTATTACTGCGAAAGCGATTAGCGCTAGTTTGTGCGGTTTTACTTTTACTTGATAAGCTCGAAGAGCCGGTACGGTTTTTACTATACGGACTAGTAAATTTTTGTCCTCTACTCGCAAATGATTTTTTAGTACGCTCATCAAGTTTAGTTTGATTATTTAACTGGCTAGGTGAGCTATAACGCGTTCTTCCATAATCATTGTAATAGCTGTAATTACGGCTTCTACCCCAATCATTATAATAAGTACGACGGCCAAGTAAGTCGCCCATCATCGAGTACATACCATACCATGCCCAAAACGACATACCATTACTGCCCGTTTGCCAGCTACCATAACTTGGGTTACCAATAAGTTGCTCACCGGTACCAAAATCTTGTGCATTATTGGCGTTTTGACTTTGTGCTTTTGATAACGAATTAACACGTGGTAATTGTCCATCAGACATATCAGCTAACACATTGAGCGGATCACTTAATGCTTCAGAAAATAATGTTGGGTCGGCCGCTTGATAAATATTAAGTAATTCATCATAAAGTGCTTGGCTTGACGCAAACATTTGCGGGGTGTTTTTTGCGGTATTTATCCGATCAAGCAAGGATAAGTACATTGCCCCTTGTACCGTGGCATCTTTTTTAAATTCATTAATTAATGCCGATAAGTTTGGTTTTATCGCCAATACTTTTTCTGCATATTGTTGAATTAAAACAGCATTACGTACCTGGCCATTTTTTAGGGCATCACCCAATTGCGCCACACGTTGCTCGGTAATCGGCAATTGTTGTAAAGCTTGTTCTTTAATTGGATCTCCACAAGCAGACAAGAATAAAATAGTGACTATAAATATAGTTTTAGTACACATATTTTTAAAAAACTGCTGAGGAAAAGAGTATTTTAGCTTTTGCATTACTGCCATCATCTCCATAAAGTGCTATGTTATTCTTAAGTTAATGTCGTATTAATAGCACTAACGACATATTATGTCTATTGTCTTAATGTTTATCTTGTATCAACTTGGTATTAGCAAAATAAAAAGGAACGCTTTTGTCACTTCTCACATTGTCTCAACTTAATGATAATAAGTTACTTGAACAGCAGCAACATAAAAGTTGGCAGCAGTTTAGCCAGCAGCACGCTGAAAGTTATCAAATACTAACACAGCAGCAGCTTGAACACTTTAAAATCGCAATTACGTTAAGTGATTTTGTATTAGCAAGTGCATTGCAAGCACCTGAATTAGTATTAGACTTATTTGTAAGTAAAAGTGTTTATCTTACTTCCACTCCAGCGTACGAAACTTTATTACAAGATTTACTAATTGACTGTAAAAGTGAAGAGCAACTACATAAAATTTTAAGAAACTTTCGTTTGCAGCACATGGTTAATATTGCCATTGCAGACCTGGTACTGAACATTGATCTTGAAAAATCGTTAGAAAGATTGTCGTTACTGGCAGATGCTCTTATTCAAACAAGTTTGCATTGGTTAACTGAGTTTTGTCAGGAAAAGTGGGGGGTACCAACCAGTAATGACGGTCAGCCACAACCGCTACTTGTTTATGGTATGGGTAAACTGGGTGGGAAAGAGCTGAACTTCTCGTCTGACATCGACTTAATATTTGTTTACCCTTATAGCGGTGAAACCAAAGGCTGCCGCCGTAGCTTAGACAATCAACAGTTTTTTACTCGTTTAGCGCAAAAACTTATCACTTCACTTCATCAACAAACGGCAGACGGTTTCGTCTATCGAGTTGATATGCGATTAAGACCTTTTGGCGATAGTGGTCCACTGGTATTAACATTCAATGCCATGGAAGATTACTATCAAGAGCAAGGCCGAGACTGGGAACGTTATGCCATGTTAAAGGCAAGGGTTATTCCTAATTTAGCAAGCTCAACAATGCCAGAAGAAGATTATCATCAGCAATTAACGGCTATGTTAAAGCCTTTTGTTTATCGTCGTTATATCGATTTTAGTGTTATTGACAGTTTGCGCAAAATGAAAAGTATGATCTCGCAAGAGGTACGCCGCAAGCAATTAGTCAATAATATTAAACTCGGTGCGGGCGGTATTCGAGAAATTGAATTTATCGTTCAAGTATTTCAATTAATCCGAGGGGGCAGAGTTGAAGAATTACAGCAACGCAATTTACTCACCGTTTTACCTCAACTAGTTATTGCTGGTGAGCTAGAAGAAGACAATAAAAGCGTTTTACAAAATGCCTATTGCTTTTTACGCCGCGTAGAAAATATTTTACAAGCTTTAGCTGACAAACAAACTCAAACGCTACCTGAGAATGACTTAGACAAACAACGACTACTTACTGTTCTTAAAATCGACACTTGGGAAGACTTTATGCATGTGCTGCAAGGGCATATGAATGATGTACACGAAACCTTCGAGCAATTAATTGGTGTTGAAAGTCCGAATCATCAAGCAGAAGATCAACATTGGAGTGTACTTTGGAATAGTCGTTGGAGTGATGAAGAATCTATCGCTTGGGTTGAACAAGAGCAAACCACACAAGATAGCGTAATATGGAATAGTGAAGCGATTTGGCATTTATTATCAGACTTTAGAGATGACGTCAGTAAGCGCAGCATTGGCAGCCGAGGCCGACAAGTATTAGACAAACTTATTCCTTTATTGATATGCCACATTAAACAAGCCAAGCAAGCTGAATTTGTACTTGAACGAGTGTTGCACGTATTTAAAAGAATAGTAACTCGCACTGCCTATTTAGAATTGTTATTTGAAAATGAAGGCGCTCTAAAACAATTAATACACTTATGCCAAGCAAGTAGTTGGGTAACTGACTATATTGCCAAATACCCTATTTTATTAGATGAGTTGATTGACCCAACGTTACTGCATAACCCGCCGCAGTTATCGACTTACGGCGTTGAGTTAAGAGAAAGTATGTTGCGTATTCCTGAAGAAGATCTTGAAGCGCAAATGGATGGCCTACGTCTTTTCAAGCAAGCACAACAATTACGTATTGCCGCCGCTGATATTGCCGGTGTTTTAGATGTGATCACTGTCAGCGATCATCTAACCGCTTTAGCTGAAGCCATTATTAATGAAGTTATAAACATTGCTTGGCAGCAAGTGGCGAACCGTTTTGGTGTACCAACCTCAACCATTGATAGTGAAAATAAAGGCTTTGGTGTTATCGCTTACGGCAAAACAGGTGGTAAAGAGTTAAGTTATGGCTCAGATCTAGATTTAGTCTTTGTGCATAACAGCCCTCAAGGTGAAGAAACCACAGGGCTTGCAGGCGGTAGTAAAGTCGTTTCATCAAGTCAGTTTTATGTCAAATTTGCTCAGCGTATTATGCATATTTTTAACACTCGCATGAACAGCGGTATCCTATATGAATTAGATATGCGCTTACGTCCGTCGGGTAATGCGGGCATATTAGTCATTCATATCAATAATTTTGGTCAATATCAGCAAGAAGAAGCATGGACCTGGGAACACCAAGCACTGGTGCGAGCTCGTATTGTTTATGGTAATAAAGCGATTATTGATATCTTTAAAACAATACGTGAAGAGGTACTAAATAAAAGCAGAGATAAGGTTAAGTTAAAAGAAGAGGTCAAAATGATGCGCGAAAAAATGCGTAATCACCTTGATAAATCGACCGATACTCACCTTGATATTAAACAAGGTGCAGGCGGTTTAGTCGACATTGAATTTATCGCACAATATCTAGTTTTAGCACACAGCTGTGAACATAAAAGTCTAACAGAGCGTTGCGACAATTTAGGTATTTTTAAGTTACTAGCAAAACTGGATATATTAACCAGTGGTGAGCAAGATATCTTAACCAGTAATTATCAACAGCTCAGACACCTAGGTCATGTCGCCACGCTACGCAATGAAAACTTACTTATAGATAAATCCTTATTACCAAAAAAAGAACAAGTAACTGCACTTTGGCATAAGTTTATTGAATAATTTATTCGCCTAATAATAAGCACAGGCGACTGAAGTCGCCCCTACATTCACCCTACATATGCCTTAACAAAGAACATTGTTAGGCGAAGGTGAACAATATCACTGTAGGGGCGAATTTATTCGCCTAATAATAAGAGTAGGCGACATTTGTCGTCACTACTTCACCCTACATACGTCCTAACAAAACATTGTTAAGGCGAAGGTGAACCACATCACTGTAGGGGCGAATTTATTCGCCTAATAATAAGAGCAGGCGACTGAAGTCGCCCCTACATACGCCCCTACATTTACCCTACATATGTCTTAATAAAGAACATTGTTAGGCGAAGGTGAACGACATCATCGTAGGGGCGGATTTATTCGCCTAATAATAAGAACAGGCGACATTTGTCGTCACTACTTCATCCTACATATGCCTTAACAAAAAACATTGTTAAGGCGAAGGTGATCAACATCACCGTAGGGGCGAATTTATTCGCCTAATAATAAGAGCAGGCGACAGTTGTCGTCATTACTTCACCCTACATACGTCCTAACAAAAAACATTGTTAAGGCGAAGGTGATCAACATCACCGTAGGGGCGAATTTATTCGCCTAATAATGAGAGCAGGCGACTGAAGTCGCCCCTACATAAGCCTCTACATTCACCTTAACCAAAAACATTGTTAAGGTGAAGGTGATCAACATCACCGTAGGGGCGAATTTATTCGCCTAATAATAAGAGCAGGCGACTGAAGTTGCCCCTACATACGCCCCTACATTCATCCTACATACGCTTTAACAAAGAACATTGTTAGGCGGAGGTGAACAATATCACCGTAGGGGCGAATTTATTCGCCTAATAATAAGAGTAGGCGACTGAAGTCGCCCCTACATACGTCACTACTTCATCCTACATACGCTTTAACAAAAAACATTGTTAAGGCGAAGGTGATCAACATCACCGTAGGGGCGAATTTATTCGCCTAATAATGAGAGCAGGCGACTGAAGTCGCCCCTACATTCATCCAGCATTCATCCAACTTTCATCCTACATACGCACTATCTTTGTCATTTCGTTGAGCACTTAATAGGGAATTCCATGCGTGTAGCTATTCAGAATGACAACCGTCCAAGACGGTAAATATGCTAAAGATCAGCTATACTCGAAAAACATAAGCAAAGGATTATTTATGAACATTCAACATCACGGTGCGGTAAATGGTGTAACTGGCTCATGTCACCAACTGCATATCAACAAACAAAACTCACTCCTTATTGATTGTGGCTTATTTCAAGGTACAGAAAAAGATGCGGACTTTAGCCTTGAATCCAATAGCGAGGTAAACAATGCCGCACAACTTTCTATCGACTTTGACATAAGCACAGTACGGGCACTCATTGTTACCCATTGCCATATTGATCACGTTGGTCGAATACCTTATTTACTCGCGGCAGGTTTTCGTGGGCCAATATATGCCACTAAAGCGACTGCTCAATTATTACCTATGGTCATTGAAGATGCTTTAAAAGTTGGTGTTACTCGCAATAAATCAATTATTGATGCCTGCTTAAGGTTGTTAAAAACACAACTTATCCCCGTAGGTTATAAACAATGGCAAACGATAGACTTAACTAATAAAGCTGTTGCGAGTAAATTAGGCACAACCGCTAAAGTTAAATTTCAAATGGCAGGACACATTTTAGGCTCTGCTTATATAGAAGTAGAAATAGCAACACCAACAATAACCGCGACTAACCATAAACATCGCATTGTATTCTCTGGTGATTTAGGTGCGCCATATGCACCTTTATTACCAGTACCTAAAAGTCCTTACCGCGCAGACACCTTAATTATAGAATCAACCTACGGTGATAAAAACCATCAAGGTAGAAAAGCGCGTAGCCAACAATTGCAACATATTATAGAAAAAGCCGTGGCCGACAATGGTGTGGTACTTATTCCAGCCTTTAGCATTGGTAGAACACAAGAGTTATTGTACGAACTTGAAGGAATCATCTTTGAGCAACAACGCTCCCAGCAACAAAAATCTCAACAAGAAACAAAGCCAGCAGCTCAAGCCCATCAGCTGGCAACAATGTGGCAAAACATCGATATTATTGTCGACTCACCTATGGCGGCAAAATTTACTGAACAGTATCGAAACTTTAAAACCTTATGGGACAAGGAAGCGAAACGTAAACTTAAGGCCGGTCGTCATCCTTTAAACTTTGAACAGCTTTATACCGTTAACAGTCATCAAGAGCACCTTGACACTATCGCTTATCTAGCCAAAGGCCGAAATTTCACTAACGCCAAACCCGCTATTGTTATAGCCGCGAGTGGTATGTGTAGTGGTGGCAGAATAGTCAATTACCTTAAGCAGTTTTTAACTGACAGCACTACCGATGTGCTTTTTGTTGGCTATCAAGCACAAGGAACCTTGGGGCGCAGTATTCAACAATACGGGCCAACACTCGCACAGCCCAATAAACAAGGTTATGTTTATATTGATGGTAGCCGGGTAACAATTAATGCCATGGTGCATACTATTAGTGGATACTCCGCCCATGCCGATCAAAATGGCCTCGTTAATTTTGTTAAGCGTATGCATCATAAACCGCAGCATATAAAAATAGTGCATGGTGACGAAAACGCGAAACAAGCGTTAGCACAAAAGTATCAACAATTATTACCAAGTGCCAAAATAGAAATTCCAACGGGCTAATCACCAACATAGTACTCGGCTGTTAAAGCAAACTTAATTAATAAGCGCTAAAGAGTATTAGCAGAATTATAGCTAAGCACTGTTATATTGTTTTTATCGCACTTATATAAGTGTTTATATTTAGCATTAATGATTAAGAGTAAATAAACAAATAAAGAAAGTAATGTTAAGCCGCCAATATAAGCACCAATATAATGCGGCAATAAAAAGCACAATTAAAGCGACAAAAACAAACTACAAAAATAAGCGACAAAACAAAAAACTCAGCACACTACTAATGAAGTAACACTAAAATAGCGTAAGGTAACACGCTATAATTTCATAATTTATTCGTTAAAATCACCATTAATATGAATATAACCGTTTTAGCAACTCTTTTTTATCATAGTTAATTCATCAGCTGGGGTATTTTAAAATTTTTTATCAACTACATTGCTATTAATAAGCAGAGTTCAGCATTCCTCATCAACCCCACCAAAAAAATCAGTGCCGCCCTGTCGCTAGGTATAGTAGCTATAGTGAGAATAGTAGGTGTAGTAGGTATAGCTCAGCCCAGAATAACCAGTGCGGCTGAGTGCAATCAACCATAAACAAGGTCCGTTAGTTCAAATAAACAGCGATAATGTTACACACAATAAACAGTAAGGTAATAAAAGAACAAAGTTAGAGTTGAAGAATAAAGTCATAAAAAACTATGTAGGAACCAACAAAAATTTAACAAAAAAATAACATACGAAACAACAGGTAACATCTTAGGTGGAACTTTTTTCTCGTACACTGTTTGCAACACTATTACCGTGTGATTAGCTCGTTAGTTTGCAGTTAGTACAATAGATTTTATCTTAAGGTTTTTGGGGTGAATTACGTGCAGCTATTGATACTAAAGGCTTGTACAGTAGTTGCTCTAGTCAATATAGACGGTTGACAAATGCTGAAATAGCAAGCTCGCACAACAAGCAATAGCCAGATCTGATCACCAGATTACAACAAATTACAATTTATAATAAATTTGTCGCTTATATATAAGAAATAATTAACTTTATGTGTTGATTATTAAAAAATATAAAGTTACTATCTTTTTGAAACATGTAGGTTGTAGGTGATATTTTGTTTTACGTATTTTGTGATTTGTTGCGTAAAGTTCAGTTTGAAGCAGAATTCCAACATGATATTGTTTCAGGTTTAAAACTATGAACAACATGTTTCTACAACAAAAAATATTTGCCAATAAAAACATGATGGCAGATACTTTTTGTGCGTAAAGCATGATAATGTTGTAAACCGAAAACACGATTTAAATGTACTCATATGTTGGCATATGAAGTATTAAAGTAATATTTAAGTGATAGGAACACTATAATGGTTAATAAAACTCAATTTTATAAAACAAAAGTAGCACTCGCTGTTGTACTAAGTTTAGGCTTAGCAGCATGTGGCGATTCAGACGGCGATGCAAATACATCAACTTCAGAATCTGTAGTTGAAGACAATGGTGGTAACACAAGTGAACAAGCACAAGGTACAGGTTCTGTACAAGGTACTGTTCTAGATACTAACGGTTTACCAGTAATGGGCGCTACAGTGTCATTAGCTGGTAGCACAGTAACAACTGATGCGAGTGGTTACTATCACTTCTCAAGTGTTCCTCTATCAGGCGTAGACGGTTCTAATGATCCTAACGCTGCATCAGCTTACACAGTTACAATTACAGGCCCAGACGGCTATGCTAGCGGTACAGTAAGTGTAACTACTAATAATATCCAGATTGATTCTGGTAACAACGGTACTAACAACGACACAACAACTGATAACGGTGAGCAAATCACTTGGTTTGACGGTTTCTTAGCACAAGCAGAAACAGCTAACTTACCAATGTTCTCAGCTCAAGTAACTGGTGTTTTACGTGATTGTAACACAGGTGCTGCTTTACCAGCTGGCGTTAAAGTTGCTTTAGACTTTACTGCAGTAACTACTACAGGTACAAACGGTAATTCTAGTGTAGACCTAGGTGTTCCAACATTTACTACAGTAACTGGCGAAAATGGTACTTTCTCTTTTGATGCATTACCTACTGACTCTGATTTAACTCTAGCAGTTGAAGGTTATACTTCAGTATCAAATACTGGTACTCCTACTGAATTTGAATTAGGTGGCGTTAGCACTATTTCTGAAGGTATCGTAAACAACCTTGGCGATATGAACGTTTGTATGATCACGTCTAACGACGATGTTGAACCATACATTGCAAGTGTAGCTGGTTCAATTGATACAATTGAAGCTGCTGATAATTATCAATATGTTGTATTAAGCAAAGGTATTGATGGTACTACAGGTATCACACTTAACTTTAACGAAGCTATGTCAGCTGCAAACTTCGACGCATCAGACGTTGTTGTTACAAAAGCAAGCGGTTCTACTTCTTCACAAATTGAATTAGATATTGCTCTTAATACTGATGGTACTCCAAATGTAACATTAGCTGCTGACGGTATGTCGTTAACAGTTGTTCTTGCTGATGCATTAGAAGATGGTCAACGTTTCTCAGTTTGGTTCCCACAATGGCAATACACTGATACTAGCGGTAACGTAATTGTTACTGGTGATGGTTCGACTACTTCTGGTGACCCAGATTCAGATAACCTTATTATTGATGAAGGCGCTGATTTCGGTGGTAGTACTGAATTCGGTATCGCAAGTGATGTATTCTCTCAACAAACTGGTAAAATTGGTTACATCCGTACACGTCTATGTACTTATGTTTCACCATCTGAAACACCAACAGGTCTTACTGCTGAGCAAGAAGTTAAAACATTAGATTCTTCATTATTAGCTGTTAGCCCTCTTTGGGAAAACTCAGCGTCAGGTACTGACAATGTAACTAACTTAAACGGTCAAGAAAGTACTGTTGCTGGTAAAGATACTGGTGAGCGTTTATTAGAACGTTTTGGTTCTGCTGACTTAACGTCTATCACTAACAACACAGCTGTTATTGTTGGTTCAGTACAAAATGCAACAAATGTGGTTGCTACAAGAGTTAAAGGTTCTGGTAACAACGGTTCAGATACTCCTTCTTCTACAGGTGCATTTGAAATTGCTGTAACAGCAACTACTCACGGTTCTGAATACCTAATCACTCCAGAAGGTGCTTTCGGTGTTACTGGTGATACAATCACTGTAACAGTTGAAGATAAAGTTGCTCCTACAACTATCTTACAAGAAAACTATGAGTTATGGGCTCTTGAAGGTGATTACTCAGCTACAACAGCTAACGCAGGAACTGGTGCTGCTGGTTCAGGTGGTGAAGTAACTGAAGGTAGCGTAAGTGGTGATGAGGGTGACCCAATCATCTACATCCAACCACGTCACTTATCACCAACTTCAAGTACTAACCTTTCAGAACGTTATGAAGAGTTTTACGCGTTTGCATTTGATGTTGATAATGGTTTCACAGATCCACAACTTGCTAACGATATTAATGAAAACCAATTATATTCTGGCCCAGGTTTTGCTGCTTGGACTGGTCGTGGTAATAGCTTAGGTGTAGCTTTCTCAGAAACTATCGCTGTAGGTACTACTTCTCCAATAGAATCAGCGTCAGTTGACCTTACACTTACGGGTGTATTAAATGGTTTAACTACAGATATCGATGGTAACTTAATCGTAGGTACTGTTGATACTGCTGGTAACACTGAGATTCCTAAATCAGGTCAAGATTTAGCACGTTTCACTGTTGCTGACATGATTGCTTTTGCTAACAACGACCACAATGAAGCGATTGACTTCACTAACGGTTCAATTGTTGATGCTCGTGGTAATTTAGCTAATGCTAACTCAGCAGCACGTGTTGTTATTCAAGATGCAATGCCAGCATTCGTAACTTCTGCTCGTTGGGATGGTTCTAACATCATCATTAACTTCAATGAAGCAGTTAGCCCGAAAAATGGCGACGTTTTAAGATTAAGTGACTTAACTGGTGTAACACCTACTTACCCACTTACATTAAGCTCTTCTGCAACTTCTCCAACTGAAGGCGCTTATAGCTTAAATACTGCAGGTGATGAATTAACTGTAGCAATTGATGCATCTAACATGACTGGTCTGTTCCAAAACGGTACTAACAATGAGTTCGTATTCGATTCAGATGGTGATACGTTAACTGAAAATCACTTAGCATTAAACTGGGATGATATTGAAGATACTCGCGGAAACAGCTGGACAACATTTGACCGCGATGAGAACTCTGCTCTTACAGTAGATTCAGATGCTGATGCAACTAATGATCGTTTTGGTCGTTACTTAGTTGATGCACCTCGTTTCATGCTTTACAACGATGTTGGTATCTTTACTATCACTAAGCAAACAATCGGGTACTCTGATGCTGCTGCTACACCGACTGGTGATGATGACGGTAACGTAACTGCATTATTTAGCTTCAGTCATCCAATTGATTTATTAGATGATAACGATGGTTTAGGTGGTCGTTCTGCATTCCGTCAAGCATTAGATGCTGCACAAGTTGGTGACTATAACGGTTCATTAACATTAACAGATGCTCAAGTAAATGCTATCTTCCAAATTGACTTAGATGGTCCAGCAGGTGTTGGCGCAGCAGGTAACTTTGGTGATGTTGATAACTTATTACGAGTTACATTCAGCAGTGACTATAAAGTGATTACACTTGAAATGTCTGAAGTTGATGAGTCAATCATTGCAGGTACTTCACAAATTTCATTCACTACGCAAGTAGATAGTGTTATTACTGATGAGTACTTAAACAATGAAACTTACACAGTAGTTAACTCTAACTAATATTGGTTAATACCAAATATTAATTAGTTACAAATATTGTGAATAAAAAGGAGCCTTAGGGCTCCTTTTTTATTTATAATCTATCTACTCAGTTTTCTTATAAAACTAGCTAACTTTCTCATTATATTAATTTATAAAATTTCAAAGAGGTACACGATGAAAAAATTATTACTTTCGGCTGTTGTCAGCACAGTATTACTTAGCGCCTGTAGTGAAAATAACGACAGCGCGTCTATGGATTCTGCTACACAACAAGGCAATAGTGAAACAGTAGCTGCATTACAAAAGTCAGGCACAGGCATACAAGGCGCTTGGTCTTTTTGTCATGATAAGAAATTAGCAAAAGAAGACGTTGTTGAAAGTTGTAATTTATACGACAGCTATTTATGGCAATTTGATGACGGTGAAATCACGGTAGGCAAAGTAGCAAAACCGTTAGTCACTGAAAATTGTACAACGCAATGTTATGACGCAGCCTTAGCTGAGCTACAAGTCAAAAATTTAGCGAGTGGCAGCTATACTAAAGAAGACTATGCGGTAATTATTGACATTACTGACAGTAACGATGAAGTTAACTTTCCTAAATGCCAAGTTAGATGGAATATTATCGATCAAATTGATGATCAACATCAGCAATGGCAGTTAGAAAATGTCAATTGTACAACCCCTATTTTTGACTTCACGACCTGGGTTAAAAAAATTAACTAGATTTTAGAATGGATTAATAATCGAGCGTTGCTATTAACCCATTTACAGAATGACGGACTCTATCCGTCATTCTGAACATCCGTCGTCATTCTGGATAACCACCTATCATCCTGAACAACCACCGTCATTCTGAACTTGATTTAGAATCCCAATCGTTATTCTGCATACTTGATTAATCCGTTATCCTATCTACTATTCAACCACACGCATGAGGTTCCGTATTAAGTGACATACGGAATGACAAAGGAAGGGCAGCGGAGTGATGACTAATGTCGCCTGTTCTTATTATTAGGCGAATAAATTCGCCCCTACGTTGATGTCGCTCACCTTCGCCTAACAATGTTTTTTGTTACGGCGTATGTAGGGGCGACTTCAGTCGCCATTCTGAACTTGATTCAGAATCTCATTTTACAAGTGAATCTATTTTAGCTAAAGTACTCACCCAATAACTTGATACTATTTATTAACGGTATAAACACAATGCGTCTATTCATCCTTATTTTCTTTATTCTTTCGTTTTCATCCAGTGTACTTTCACAAAACTTAGATCTCGATAAGCTGACGGCGTTAGCTGAAAAAGGCATTCCTACACAACAATACAATTTGGGCTTCAGCTATTTTAATGGTCAAGGCGGCATACCAGAAGATAAAGAAAAGGGCTTGTTCTGGTTGAATAAGGCTGCGGAAGGAGCTAGCGGAGCTGTTCTGTATAAGATTGGCCGTTTATATGAGATGGGGCAAATCTACCCGCAAAACGCTGAAAAAGCATTTGAATACTATTTACGATCTGCAAAAGCAGGTGATCCATACGGTACTACCAATTTATCACTTATGTATATTGAGGGCCGCGGTGTAGAAAAAAATATTGAAGAAG
Organism: Colwellia sp. 6_MG-2023; assembly: GCF_030547765.1. Taxonomy (NCBI): domain Bacteria; kingdom Pseudomonadati; phylum Pseudomonadota; class Gammaproteobacteria; order Alteromonadales; family Colwelliaceae; genus Colwellia; species Colwellia sp. 6_MG-2023. The sequence continues at coordinate 19,019 of NZ_JAUOPP010000039.1, forward strand.
GCATTAAATGGGCAGAAAAAGCGGCTAATAAAGGCTTTGTTAATGCGCAAGTCAACTTAGCAATATTGTACAGTACAAAGCACAATAACGATGCCGACAATGCTATTTATGATGAAGAAAAGGCAATGTATTGGTTTGGTGAAGCGGCACAAAAGGGGAATGTATTAGCGCATTATGAACTAGGTAAATATCACCTGAAAAATAAAGAATACGATAAAGCTTTTGGAAATTTCGATGAAGCAGTTGAAGGTGGCAATACAAACGCAATGATTATGTTGGCGATGATGTTTGAACAAGGTTTAGCAACTGAACAAAGTTCAGATAAAAGTTTAAAGCTATTGACGCTGGCATATCAAAAAGGTAATAAAAAAGCAGGGCATTATTTGAAAGCGTTTAAAACACAAAATATTAAAAAAACGCAACCTGACTCAAGTAAGTAGCTTTAAGTGTTGATTTAATTATATTGTAATTATCATGGGTATGGGCTGACCATACTCATGAATCCCCGCTAAACAACCATTGTTACCCTGAACAACCGTCGTCATTCTGAACTTGATTCAGAATCCCATTCGTTATGCTCAATAGCTGATGAATGGGTTGTCCTAACTACTATTCAACCACACGCACAAGACTCCTATTAAGCCAGCTACAAAATGACGAAGCTAGAGGCGTATGTAGGGGCGCATGTAGGGGCGACTTCAGTCGCCTGCTCCTATTATTAGGCGAATAAATTCGGCCCAACGGTGATGTTGATCACCTTCGGCTCACAATGTTTTTTGTTAGGTCGTATGTAGGGTGAATGTAGGGCGTACGTAGGGGCGACTTCAGTCGCCTGTTCTCATTATTAGGCGAATAAATTCGCCTCTACGGTGATGTCGGTCACCTTCGCCTAACAATGTTCTTTGTTAAAGCGTATGTAGGGGCGACTTCAGTCGCCTGTTCCTATCATTAGGCGAATAAATTCGCCTCTACGGTGATGTCGATCACCTTCGTCTCAAAATGTTTTGTTAGGTCGTATGCAGGTGAATGTAGGGCGTATGTAGGGGCGACTTCAGTCGCCTGTTCTCATTAGGCGAATAAATTCGCCCCTACGGTGATGTCGGTCACCTTCGTCTAACAATGTTTTTTTAGGGCGTATGTAGGATGAATGTAGGGGCGACTTCAGTCGCCTGTTCTTATTAGGCGAATAAATTCGCCCCTACGGTGATGATAATCATTTCTTGCATTGGGTGTTTTGTATTACTTATAAATAATTACCATCTTGATCAATTGCATCTAAGCGTAAACCATCAGGGTTATTATCATTCTCATCAAGAATCCATTGGCTCATACATTCTCTGTCTTCAACACAAGGATCCGTTAATGTTTCAATAAAGGCGACTAATTCAGCAACCTCAGTATCCGTGAGTGTGATATCTTCAATACTTGGTATACCTGCAGCGCGATTTTGAACGAGTTTATCAATAGCTCGTTGAGTGAAAATAACACTGTCTGTGGCATGAATTGCAGGATTTAACTGTGACCAGTCGTATTCATCTAATGCTTGTTGCGGATTTAAATGGGTACGAATAGCATGGCTAAGAGTTTTTGATGCACCAGAATGCCCCCACGGACCTGTAGCAGTAACATTGAGTAGCGAAGGTGTTCTAAATGCGAACATTTCATCTTCATCAAGGCTTTCTCTATAGCGACCAAAATCTTCAGTGCCAGACTCGCCATCGCCTTTACCGCGACCCAGTTGGATCATACCAATAACATGAAAGTCTTCGTCAGTGAAAAAGTCGCCGCTGTGACATGAACTACAGTTTGCACCACCATTTTCTTGGCTATTAAAAAAGAGTTTTGCACCACGTTTGGCTGTGTCGCTAATTGCGTCGTTATCACCTTGCACATATTGCTTCCAAGGTGTTTCTACAAACACTTGTGATCTTTCATATTCAGCAATGGCTTGAGCAATGTTATTGTAGGTAATTAATTCTTCTGCCGTGCCATCAGGCGCATCAAAGCCTTGTTGAAATTCTACTAACCAGTCATTTACTGCTAACATGCCCCCTAATGGGTTACCGTAATTACCAATACGTTGAGCTAAATTATCGCGAACTTCTGCGTTAGTTGTACCTTCAAAGTTAGTGTAGTTTTTCATTTCTTCGTCTGAAGTGACAGGAAACCTTGCTTGTGCGGCAACTAAATTGATACCCGCTGAGCTATCACTGGTACCAAAAGCAACATCAGGGGTGCGAATACCTAAGCCATCGTTACCATTTTTATTTGGTGTTTTACCTAAACTTTCTACCCGACCATCATGAAACATATAGCTATCCCAAAGGGCAATGTTAAATGTAGTAGGTGAGTTTCTTGGTACAGTTGCAGCACCACTGTAATAATGTTCACCTGTAACACTGTGAACACGACCAGGGCCTAACAAATCAGGTTGCTCAGCATCTACACCAACAGGTAAAGCAAGATCGTCACCACCACCTAACATAGGATGATGGCAGCTAACACAAGCAGAATCTAAATCACCACCTAAGCTTTTAGTATAAAATAATTTCATACCTAATTGAGCTTGTGGATCGTCAATGCTTGGTAGCTCTCGGTCAGTACTTGGATCACCCGTTAATTTTTGCGCAGTAATGATTTCTCTAAGTTCAGTGTCTAAAGTGATAACAGGATCTACTGGAGTATTATCATCTGTATTTGAATTATTGTCGTTACAACCAGCTAAAAATAGTGACAAGGCCAACATGATTGAACTATTTCTTAGTATTGTTTTAAAGCCCTTTTTTGGCGAGTTCGATAAAACTGAGCTGATAAAGTGTGAATTGTTTAGTGAAAGATTACTCATTTCAATCTTCCGTGATAGATTTCGGGACATGTTATTTTTCGCCATTTTATTTGAATTAATTTATTATTAATTTTAAAGTCGCTTAATTACCAATTTATGCTTATATAGCACTTAATTTACATGTAACTTTACTTATCAACTTTATTTATAAAGGAATGTAAACTTAAGTTTAATTGGTATAAATGCTACTTAAAATTTCAAGCAACAAAATATACGCATATTTGAAAATAACACAAGAATATTTTGTTACATTTAGCGTAATAAGCCGCCTAGGGGGATATAACCACATGTTAGAGATTCCGTATTAAGTGACCTACGGAATGACGAAGGAAGGGCGTATGCAGGTGAATGTAGGGGCGACTTCAGTCGCCTGTTCTAATTATTAGACGAATAAATTCGCCCCTACGGTGATGCCGATCA